>NZ_SDLA01000019.1:0-49291 GCF_013096845.1 Geobacillus sp. BMUD | reverse complement strand
AATAATGTGCAAATGTTCGGAAATAATCTGCAAAACCTGGAATAATTCGCAAAGATTTTGCACATTATTTCCGAATCCGTCCGAAATAATTTGAAAAAGGGATTCTGAAATAATGTGCTAATTTACAGCCATCACCCCCCGTCAGAGCCCCTCTCACCGAACATCTTACAAGGATTCAAACTAATCTTGTTTTCTAAGAGGCTGGTGATTTAAGGGGAAATACTGCTCTCCAACAATGTTTCTCAAACTAAAAAACCTTGCAACGTCATCATTTCATTCCTTGTGATTTCTCACCAATCGAGAGAATCTGTTGTTTTTCACCGGCCTTCTAAGTTATTTATGAATGAGAAACAGAGCGACTAGTGTACTTCGTTAATACCTGTAATAAACCCTCGTTGACCTTGCAGTTTTTAAATGCAAATGACTGCATAATCTCGTCAATTTTTTCCTCCGATAAACCTTTAAAAAGTTTGGCGTACGCCGGCTGAATCAATGCCCCGGTATACACTGTTAAAACGGCTTGAGAGAGGCAAGCAACGTTATGACTATGCACAATATCAGGGTCTCCAATCACTTCTTCTAGATGGGACGCCAATTCTTCAACCGCCTTTCTTGCTTTAAAGCCCGGAAGCCAAACCATCCAATCATCCGTATTTAATGCATGCTTCAGCTTAATAATCGGAGCGATCCGTTGCATATACTCTGATTCCGGATCAAGAGTGACGAGTCCCATTACCCCGACATCTTTATATGTCCATGTCGTCCAATGCGCTCCAAACTCTTCGAAAATACTAATTTGGTCGTCCATGGCCCGCAAACGGTCAGGAATTTCATTGGCCGGCCCATTATACACGGAACCAAACTCCCCTATCCAAAGCGGAACATGGTATTTTTCAGCAAACTTTGTGCCTTGGTGATTTTTAAACTCCTGCCTTTGTACTTCTTTATCCCAATATTTTCCTCCTGTGACACGGGCATTTTTTGCATCCGCCACCCCTGGATACGGCCCTGGCCCAAATCCTGCCGCCGTATAATTATGGCTACTATAAACGAGATTATCCGTAAACGGTGCTTCCAATCCCTCGAATAAAGTAGAATATCTATCACCTTCAAGAAAAATAATATGGTCTGGATCGATATTGCGCACAGCCTCGACTGCCCGCCGGTAAATACGGTTGATCCTGTCCCAATCTGGCTTGTAATTGTTAAAAAAAGTATGCGGATAATCCCCGTGGGGCGTATTCACGCAAGGTTCATTCATCAAGTTATAACCAGCAATCACCGCTCTTCCCCGATAACGGCGTGCGAACTCCTCCCATAATGCGACAAACCGGTCTTGGTACGTTCGGTCATGCCAAAACAGACTATGGCGAATATCATTATCTGAATGCCAGTGGGTATTTTGATATCCTTGAACAGCATGGAGATCTAAAATCACATATAACTCATGCTTCTCACACAAGTTGATGATGTGATCCAAACGTTCAAATCCGCTTTCCTTGTAAGTAAACGGGCGTTCGTCATCCTCAAAATGCCGATAATTCAATGGCAGACGAATAACATTGGCCCCCCAGCTCTTAATAAACCGGATATCGTCTTCTCCAAAGAAGTAGTGTTGCATTCTCTCAAACAAAAATTCAGCCTTCCCTTTTCCAATGACTTCAGCAACCGTATAGCGCAATGCATGCTCTGAACCGGTATAGCCATTAATAAAATCCTCCATATTCATCCAACCGCCGATACAAGTACCTCTTAATTGCACAGGATTTCCTTTTTGATCAGTAATCTTATTTTTAGTAACCTTAAGCATTTCCATATGTACCCCATCCTTTCTTCCACTTTTGCTTATTTTTTCATCGGACTGGTGTTCATCCAACCTTCATTTCATCCATTGGATCTGTTCCAATCAAAATCGACGGCCTTCAAAAACGCTCTTGCTAGAATCATATGTCCCGCAACAGACGGGTGAACGCGATCCCAAGCCAATGCCGCCGGATAAAGAGTCTTTAATACCTCGTTAAAAGCAGCCTGGGTATCGACGAATATACTGTTTGTCTCTTCGGCAATTTGTTTGACAACGAGACCGTACTCGTCCATGGTCCGGCGCATCGGATCGTGCTCATTCCCTTCGATATAAAACGGGGTCATAAGGATGATTCCCGTAACGTGCGGCTTCGTCTCCATCACAAGGCTGCGGAGCGTTTCTTCGTACTCATCCACGTACACATGTTTTTCTTTAATGAATGGTAAATCGTACTGCCGCCAAACATCGTTAATCCCAATCATGATTGATACCCAGTCCGGCTTTTGGGCAATCACATCCTCCTGCCATCTTGCTTTCAAATCCCGAACCGTATTGCCGCTGATTCCTTTATTGACAACCCGAATCCCAAGTTCCGGATAAACGGCTTGCAAAAGACCGTTGACATAGGATACATATCCTGTGCCTAACGCGCCGAATAATCCCTCCCCCTCTGGCTTGGCGCGATCGCAGTCCGTTATCGAGTCGCCAATAAACAACAGCTTCTGCCCTTTGCCAAGGATCATGTTTCTTTCCTCCTTCAATGATTACAAAAAATGAAAAATTGGTTTTTCCGAGAGAAAATACACAGGAATGGCCGGAAACATGGCCCTTAGCTTCTCAGCCAAGTATCTCATACCAGGCTCCTCGCTTTCTGCATGCCCTAACACTACCAATACGTGTTGCCTCCCTTGCTGTACGGCGTCTCGAACGTATTCCGGCGTTTCCCATTCAGGTCCTTCACCATAAATAATCGCGTCAAGCTTCTCTTTTTCAAACAACGGAATCGCCAACGATCCGTGGCCACGATAGCCGGCCAGCAGCGCGACACGCGTACATAAGGCCGAGATGTCCCCCGCAACCCTTATGAATGAAATGCCTAATCTTTCCTTTATTGTGCTGACCATCTCCGTAGCCGCCATCCTAGGAATTGTCAACATCGCAGCCGTCGGTTCGTATTTAGAAACATACGACTCCCACCCCAAAGCCCGGACTAAACCATCCACGATCCCGTCAGGCTGGTAGCGATGCCAGTAGTCGTGAAAACGATAAATCGCGATGCCTGACTCACGGATTAGGCGAACTTTTTCTTGATACACCGGGTCGTTTTTTACCGTTTCATCATGGTCAAGGTGACTATAAAACAACCCTTCATGAGTAATGAGAAGATTGGCTCCCATTCGGACAGCTTGCTCAATGACGCGATACGTAGGCATGAAACTGACGGCGATCCCCCTCACTTCCGTGCCCGGATCCCCATATTTAAGCGTATCTACTGTAGAGGAAAGGCGCTCTGCACCGGCTGTCAATCGTTCTATCACCGTTTGAACCGTAACAGTCATCGCTCTATTCCTTTCTGAAATTTGAATTCCTTCAATCGCTTGGGTTCGCTAAGTATGTTTACCCTATAAACTAATTTTATAAAGAATTTTTCAAACTTTCAAGCGTCTTTCTGCTACAGGAGGAACATCAATCCTTATTCCTGTCAGAATCCAGCTTTCCACACCATCGACGTCATGGTTCATATTCCTCTTCCTTCAAAGGTTGATGGCTGAATAAGCGAGCCCCACCGTCTTGATTTCTTTCTGAAAAACCTTCCTAGTAGGTCCTGCTCTTCCTCCCTGGCGTGAAGCGGTGAATCAACAGAGCGGATTTACCCAGACATGAAAATGACCGCTTCCGTTTTGACAATAATAAAAAAACTTAGTATATTTAATGTATAAACCAAGTTGGTGTTGTTAAAATAAAATCAGGTCAACCTCTCGACAACCATCGATCTTCTCGCGCAATCCGGCACTTATCTCGCTACGTTGACCACTAACAAAGAAAGGGAGTGGTAAGCGCTTTCTGTTTGTTCATGTCGTTTTGCGATGAATACTATAGAAAAAGTTAAGGAGGAGACCTGATCGTGTGGAAACCATCACGGAAAGCGATGATCGTTGGATTCTCGTTTATGCTGCTGCTTCCTTTGGGGATGACGAATGTATTGGCAAAAACGGAACCATCATACGCTAAAACGCCGCGAATCAGCGCATTGCACGCCCCTCAATTGGATCAGCGCTACAAAGATTCCTTCACTATTGGGGCGGCCGTTGAACCTTATCAGTTGCAAAACGAAAAAGACGTCCAAATGCTGAAACGCCATTTTAACAGCATTGTCGCTGAGAACGTTATGAAACCGATCAACATCCAACCCGAAGAAGGAAAATTCAATTTTGCTGAGGCGGATCAAATCGTCCGATTTGCTAAAAAACATCATATGGATATCCGCTTCCACACCCTCGTTTGGCATAGCCAAGTACCGCAATGGTTCTTTCTTGACAAGGAAGGCAAGCCGATGGTCAATGAAACGGACCCGGCAAAGCGCGAACAAAATAAACAGCTGTTACTGAAACGGCTCGAAACCCATATTAAAACGATTGTCGAACGGTATAAAGACGACATCAAATATTGGGATGTCGTGAACGAGGTAGTCGGGGATGATGGAAAATTGCGCAATTCCCCGTGGTATCAAATCGCCGGCATCGATTATATCAAGGTAGCATTCCAAACGGCGAGAACATATGGCGGCAACAAGATTAAACTGTACATCAACGATTACAATACCGAAGTGGAACCGAAGCGAAGCGCTCTTTATAACTTAGTGAAACAATTAAAAGAAGAAGGCGTTCCCATTGACGGGATTGGCCACCAGTCCCACATCCAAATTGGCTGGCCTTCTGAAGAAGAAATCGAAAAAACGATCAACATGTTTGCCGATCTAGGGTTAGACAATCAAATTACGGAGCTGGATGTGAGCATGTACGGCTGGCCGCCGCGCGCCTACCCGTCGTATGACGCCATTCCGGAACAAAAGTTTTTGGACCAAGCGGCTCGCTATGACCGATTGTTTAAGCTGTATGAAAAACTTGGCGATAAAATCAGCAACGTCACCTTCTGGGGCATCGCCGACAACCATACGTGGCTCGATAGTCGAGCAGATGTTTACTATGACGCTGACGGCAATGTGGTGGTAGACCCGAAAGCCCCGTACACGAGCGTGGAAAAAGGGAAAGGAAAAGACGCGCCGTTTCTGTTCGACCCCGAATACCACGTAAAACCTGCGTATTGGGCCATTATCGATCATAAGTGAGACTGATCGAAAAGGAAAGAGAGGGAGGTCGAAAGTAACGATCCCCTCTCTGTTTCTGTTTCAAGAAAGGTAGTATCTTTATTCCCTTAGCTCTTCGCTAAAAATTGTACTTGACAAGAAAATGAAAACCACATTCTTCTTTTTCACCAATTAATTCCTCACGCAATATGATGAGGTTTGTCTTTACAAGCCAAGTACATCCTTTGGCGAAACCATTCCCCTGTAAAAAAATCGACCTTTCTCCAAATCGGATTTTCATACGTGTCAAACCGGTTCGTTATGGCAACGCGCATTTCACCGACGGATGAGGTGAGTTTCCTCCTTTTCGCTGCAGGTCGCCTTGATCTGCCCATTTCACACGCATCATTTTATTTTCCTTGTTGCCACATTTCCTGCTTTTCCTCCATTTTTCGAAATACGCGCAATGCAGTGCCCATCACGACCAAAGCCATCGTGCTGATGCTGAAAAACGGAATCAGCCCAGGAATATACATGAGGACGAACAACAGAATTCCGAGGCCAATCAACATGACAAGTGTCATAAGCGGATTGGCCATTCCGATCAACAAAGCATACTTCATATATTGCCAGAAACGCAATTCGTAATGGACATAAAGCGGAAACACATACAACAATACAACGGTATAAAAAAGAAAAACGACGAGCAAGGCTACAGAAAATGGAAATTTCCATTCCGGCGAAACATGAGCGAGATAAAGCATATCAACGTAAAAAATATACCCCATTGCCAAAAGAAACAAACCGATCCGATTGGCTCGCCAAAATTCGCGCTTATACGTGCGGGCGAACGTTTTCAACACAGGAATCTCTGTATCGTGAAAAAATATCCATTTCCTTATAACGGTAAATAGCGCCACTGTCGCAGGAGCAATCCCGAAGATCACCAGCCCGATAATAGTAAAAAAAATCCACAACAAGTTAACGTATGCGAGCCTTGTCACCCATTCGCACGCCCGATAAAGCTTCCCGTCCAACAGACCAGTGCGCATCATTCATCACCTTTAATTTTTTTGCTAAAATCAGTATAACATAAGACGAAAAAAGAAGGGAGACTTTGTTTATTCTCCCTTCAAACTCCGGCATAAGCTAAAAATCCTCCGTCAACTGGGATCACAGTGCCGGTGACGAACCCGCTTGTTTGATCATCGACAAGCCAAAGAAGCGTTCCTAACAAATCTTCTGGTCTACCTAGCCGCCCCATTGGCGTATGCGCCAAGATTTTTTTTGTCCGCTCGCTATACGATCCATCGGGCTGCTTGAGCAAATGTTCGTTTTGCTTCGTCAAAAAGAACCCGGGGGCAATGGCGTTGACGCGAACCCCGACTTCGGCCACGTGCACGGCGAGCCATTTGGTGAAGTTTTCAATCCCCGCTTTGGCTGCGCTGTACGCCGGCACTTTCGTCATCGGGCGCGGGGCGCTCATCGAAGAAATATTGATAATCGTTCCTCCCCTACCGACCATCTGTTTCAGAAATTGCTGCGTCGGAATGATCGTCCCAAGAATATTGACGTCAAAAACATAAGAAAACCCTTCCGTGGTTAAGTCAAAAAATGTTGTTACTTCTTGATTTTCAAGATCAGCCATCTCTAACGTTTCCTTTGTGGTGATCCCCTGTGGATGGTTGCCACCCGCTCCGTTAATTAAAACATCGCAAGGTCCGTATACTTCCGCTACCGTTTCCGCCGCCCGCCTAACACGTTCAACATCGAGTACGTCACACGAAATAGCCAACGCCTCTCCCCCTTGTTCAACAATCTCATTCTTGACTTTTTCCGCTTTCTCCAATGTTCGATTCAAGATCACTACTTTCATCCCTTGACGGGCCAGCTCTTTTGCCATGCAGCTGCATAACACTCCGCCTCCGCCTGTGACAACCGCCACTTTTCCCTTTAGACTTGGATGGATGGGGAGCATGCTTTCTCTCCTTCCCGCTTTCTTTTCTCATTTTCTAAACTGTCCCAAATCCCGAGCAAATACATAATGCCGAGTGCCCGGTCATACAACCCGTAGCCGGGACGCGCTTGTTCCCCCCAAATCATCCGGCCGTGATCGGGACGGATGTATCCTCGAAAATTCGCTTCATGCAACGCTTTGACGATCTCACATATATTTAATGAACCGTCACAGCTCCGATGGGACGTTTCCTCAAAATCGCCGTTTTCATGAATCTCGATATTGCGTACATGAGCAAACGGCACGCGATCCATACGTAAAAAGTAGCGGAAAATCTCGGAAACATCATTGTCCGGATTGGCTCCAAGCGAACCGGAGCATAACGTTAACCCATTCGCCGGGCTGTCGACCAAGCGAACAATCCGATCTAAATTTTCCTTATTCGTCGCAATCCGCGGCAGCCCGAACACCGACCATGGAGGATCATCGGGGTGAAGCGCCATTCGAACGCCGCATTCTTCCGCGACCGGAATAATGTGCTCCAAGAAGTAACGCAAATGATCAAACAAATCGTCCTCTGTCACTCCTTTATAGAGGGCAAAAAGCGGTTTAATCGTTTTCAACCGTTCTGGCTCCCATCCCGGAAGCAAAAATCCATTTGCTCCATTTTCGATGCGTCGGATCATCTCCTCCGGAGCAATTTGTTCAATTTTTCGCTTCTCGTAGGCGAGCACTGTCGATCCGTCAGGACGCCTTTTCGCCAAATCGGAACGCGTCCAATCGAAAATGGGCATAAAATTATAACAAATCACTTTCACCCCAGCTTTCGCCAAGTTGCGGATCGTTTGTTTATAGTTTTCGATATACCGCTGCCGCGAAGGCAGGCCGAGTTTAATATCTTCATGAACGTTGACACTCTCAATAACCTCAAGGTGAAAGCCTTTTTCGTTCACTTGCCGTTTCAATTCCACTATGTCTTCTAGCGGCCATACTTCCCCGACCGGGATGTGATACAACGCCCCGACAATCCCTTCGACTCCGGGAATCTGGCGAATATGATCTAATGAAACCGTATCATAATCCTTGCCGAACCAACGAAACGTCATTCTCATGACACGTTCGATCCCCCATTCACACCAAATCAAAGTATTGTTTCGCATTGAAATAACAAATGTCTTGAACGATTTTTCCTAAAAACTCGTAATCTTGCGGAACCTCCCCTTTTTCAATCCAAGCCCCGATCTCATTGCATAAAATCCGGCGAAAATATTCATGGCGCACATAAGATAGGAAGCTTCTTGAGTCGGTCAACATCCCAACGAATGTGCTGAATAGGCCGACATTCGCTAGATCGCGAAGATGGCGAATGATGCCATCCCGATGGTCGTTAAACCACCAAGCTGCCCCAAATTGGACGTTCCCTTTTATTCCTTCGGCGGGAAAGTTGCCAATCGTTGACGCGACAATATAGTTGTAAGCGGGGTTTAATGTATACAAAATCGTTTTCGGCAACTGCCCTTCATATTCCAATCGATTCAGAAAAGCATTTAACGGCCGGGCCAGGAAAAAGTCGTTAATTGAATCGTATCCTGTATTCGGCCCCAACTGTTGAAACCGCTTTTGGTTTGTATTCCGAATCGAGCCTATATGGAGCTGCATCACCCACCCAAGAGAATGATATAAACGCGCTAAGAAACATAACGTGAACGTTTGATATTTTTCGTTCTCTTCTTGACTGAGAGCAAACCCCTCTTTTCTTTTTTGAAAAATGGCACTCGCCTCATCCAAGGTACATTCAGCGTACGGCATCGATTCGAGACCGTGATCGGCTATCCGACACCCTGAATCATGAAAATAGTAAACCCGGTTTTCGAGTGCTTGCAATAGGTGGCCATAACTGTCGATCGCCAGCCCGGCCGCTTCCCCTAGCTTGCTTACGTAATCGAAGAAGGACGAACGGTTAATCTCAAACACAGCATCAGGCCGAAATGATGGCACAACTTTCACCGAAAACGACGGGTCTTGGGCGATTTTTCGATGATCCATTAGGTCATCGAGTGGATCATCCGTTGTTCCGATCCATTCCACATTCGATTGAAGAATGAAAGAACGGGCCGAATACCCTTCTTGCTGGAGCAATTCGTTGCAATGAGTCCATATGTCCTTCCACGTTCGCTCGCTAAGCAAGGCATCAACTTGGAAATAGCGTTTTAATTCTAAATGCGTCCAATGATAGAGCGGGTTTCCGATGCAATACGGCACCGTTTTCGCCCATGCCTGAAATTTCTCCTCAGGCGAAGTGCTTCCGGTAATGTATTTTTCCTCCACCCCGAGCGCGCGCATCGCTCGCCATTTGTAATGATCTCCCTCAAGCCAAAGCTCTGTCATGTCGTGAAATCGTCGGTCCTCGGCAATCTCCTTCGCGCTTAAATGGCAATGATAATCAATGATCGGCAACCTTTTGGCATAGTCATGGTACAACACTTCGGCATGTTTGTTTTGCAACAGAAAATGGTCGTGAATGAATGCTGCCAAGAATCCGTTCCTCCTTCCTGTCCCTATATGCTCGGCACCGCGTTCGATCATCAGGAGAAAGAGCGGCCGTATCGATCGTTCGCACGCAAGGAACATCCTGTTGTTGGCAGTCAGATGAAGCTGCTTTGTTCTCACGTCAATGGTTTCGTTTAAGGGAGTATGCCGCTTCCAGTATCATTTCTCAAAGAAAACAATCCTGTAGCATCGGCCCTTCGGTGCACGCGTTCCCCATCGTTCAAGGGAAGCAGCGGTTTTTCGTCAGCCCTTTAGAGGGGCGGTGATTTCGTACAAAATACTTCTATTCCACCTATTTCTCCGTTAGAAAAGACTGGCGAAATCAACCTTCTTTTTTGACGAAATGCCACTGATTTGCTCGTGGCAGGCGTTTTTCACCGGCCTTTTAGACAAAATAATGAGGGTATTGCCTTTTCAGCACGTCTTTTTCAATCTCGACAAGACGCAAATGCTCCTCCATTACCTGTCGCACTTTTTCCGCCTCTTTATCCGCAATCAGACGGTAAATTTGTTTATGATGAGAAATAATAATGCTCCAATCCAAATTCGCGGACAACCGCAGCACACGCAAACGATTAAAATGTCCGTTGAGACTTTGGACCATCTTCCATGAACGCGACATCCGACAACCATCATAAATGAGTTGGTGAAATCGCTCGTCAAGTTCAAACAGCTCGAGAGAATTTCCTTTCTCGGCGCATAGCTCTTGCATCGCAATGTTTTTTTCCAACTCGAACAACTGGTCTTGACGAAACGTTTGACACGCCAGAGCCGCCACTTCCTTTTCAACAATTTCTCGAATAAACCTGCCTTCTTCCACGTGCTCCAAATTGATGCGTGAAACAATGGTGCCGCTTTGCGGAATGATATCAAGCAATTCTTCTTGCGCCAACTTTAAAAACGCCTCTCTGACTGGAGTGCGGCTAATATGCAGTTGTTCTGCGATTTCTTTCTCCGAAATTTTCGTGCCCGGTTCAAGCTCGAGACGCAAAATTTTTTCCTTTAGCATTTCATACAACTGATCGCGGGCCGATCCTCTGATCGAGCTTTTAATCTGTTGACTTTGTTGGGCGGTAAACATCATCGTTTCATTCTCCTTTTTGATCCAATATCCTCGTATGTCAGTGATAGATAAAATCGATGATTTCATTTTTTACCTATAGTAGTAAAAAAATAATTACTTTCCAAGTTTCCCACTACTTCCTCCTTTAGCGTTCTTTCTTCTTTCTGTCTGCACGGCCGAAACCCACTGGGCAGCGCGGGCGGCCACTTCTTCCCATTGCTCTTCGCTTACGCCACCCTTAGAGGGGACCAACGCATTTCCGACCCCCACAGCATCCACTCCCGCGTTGATATACTCTACAACCGTTTTGAACTGAATCCCCCCTGTGGCTATCAAGGGAATATGGGCAAGCGGCTCTTTTAAGCTGCGAATATAGCTCGGTCCAAATACATGGGCAGGGAACACTTTTACCATATCAGCACCATGTTGAAAAGCCGTGACGATTTCAGTTGGGGTTAATCCGCCAGCAATCATGACAACGTGGTGTTGCTTTGCAACCTCTATAACATCAATCGTGAGAGAGGGGGAGACGATAAATTGCGCCCCAGCAGCAATGGCCTGCCGAGCTGTTTCGGCATCCAGCACCGTTCCTGCCCCGATGACCATTCCCTTGCATTCGTACACCGCTCTTTCTAGAGCCTCGAGCGCTCGATCGGTTTCCATCGTAATTTCCAGAATCGGAATCCCTCCTCGTTGCAGCGCAGAAGCGATCGGAAGAATCCGATCTGGTGTCGCACCGCGGACCACGGGAACGATGCCGATGTCTTTGATCATTGCCAATGCATTCATCGAGATTTGCTCCTCCTTCACTCCTACCGAATCACATCTTCCCCTTGTTGTCCCATTAATCGTTCTACCTCATCTCGTTCAGGCATGCCTTCCGCATCTCCTTCAACCATCGTTGCCAGTGCTCCAACGGCATTCGCCCGTCGAACCGCTTCGGTCAAGGGAAGACCATCAAGCAATCCTGATAACAAACCAGCCGCAAATCCATCCCCCGCGCCAACAGGATCCACCACCTGTCCCACAGGGAACCCTGGCACATATTCGTGGTAGGTGTTCGTAAAATAATGCGCCCCACTGGCTCCTAACTTGATGACCACAAGAGATGCACCCGCAGTCAACAGCTGGTTTCCCCACTCTTCCACCGATTGGTCGCCAAGCAAAAACGCAGCTTCGGCAGCCCCGGGGAGAATGATATCCGCTTGAGCGGCGAGCTGAAGAAGCACCTCTCGCGCTTCCTCCACTTTAGGCCACAGCTTCAACCGGACATTCGGGTCAAAGACAATGTTCACTCCGTGGCGGCGAGCCATGGCCATGGCCGCAACGATCGTTTCATAACAATCCCTGCTAAGCGCCGGAGTAATTCCGGTAATATGCAAATACTTCGCCTTCGCGATATATTCCTCATCCAAATCATTAGGGGTTAACCGGCTTGCCGCCGATCCTTGGCGATAGTAATACACCCTCGTATCGCCCGGACGCCTTTTTTCCTTAAAGTAAATACCGGTTGGCGCCTTCGGATCCGTTTTCACTCGGCTGACATCCACGCCTTCTCCTTGCAGGAAAGACAAAATCGCTTTCCCAAACTCATCGTCTCCCACTTTGCTCATCCAACCGACACGGTGGCCTAAGCGGGCAAGGCCGACGGCCACATTCGCTTCCGCACCGCCGATTCGTCGTGTAAAAGTGAGCGCCTGCCTCATAAATCCACCGCCGATCGGTGTAAATACGGCCATCGCTTCCCCCATCGTGACGACGTCCATCTGATCCCTCCATTGCAACGATTTGTATATTATTCGGAAGAGTACGCTGTCATTTCACTATCATCTAAACCGACATAGGTGCTTGTTTCATCGCGAACGTGTTCAATCTCAATTAACGTCACTTCATTTTTGGATAGAGCGATAGATAAGTGAATCATGCCATCCATTGCCTTTTTTTGCTCTGTCGAGACATGAGGACGCGCAACTTGTCGCAACGTTTCCACCGCTTGCCGGTTTGGAAAGCGAGGCCGTCCCATCTGCTTCCAAACCCTCCAAGGGTTTCCGTACTGCTCATTCACCGTTTGTTGTTTGACAAACGCTACGGAAAACGGAACGGGAATGACTAGCTGCATCTCTTCGACCCATTCCTCCCCTTTCTCCATGACTAAGTTCCATAGCACAGCAGCGATCGACCCGTCTTTTCGCTTTGTCACGATCATGTTCGAATCGCGATAAAGCAACTCTTCACCGAGAGCTTGAAAGAACGTGAATGCATGAAAGGTTGGTTTTGGAATCGAATGAAGCGCCACTAAACCGAATCCGCCGTGGAATAATGCTTTCGGCACATCCATCTCCTCAAACACATCGCTAAACGTCCAATACGAAAACGAGTCAACGTAATCTCCCCCTTCGCTCAAAATGCGAGCGATGTATGCGGCATTGAGCGCCGTGTCATGAATCGGGTTGATCGGACTGTATGACGTATTATATTCCGTAATATGCAAAGGCAAATGCGGAAAAGGAGACTGGCGAATCAGCTGGCGCACCGCTTTGAATTGCTCTAGCATATCTTCAGGCGGCTCCAACTCTTGATAGTAATACTCAAACGTTTTCTTATGCGGGGCTTTCGACGTATAAGCATGTCGGCTGACAAAATCCACCGGCACTTTCCGTTCAGCGCAGAAGCAAAGAAAGTCCGTAATCCATTCATCGCTTCCTCCACAAATGGCCGGTCCCCCTACTTGCAGATGTGGATCGACGCTTTTTACCGCTCTCGCTGTTATTTCATAAAGCTTGAAATACTCTTCCTTATCCGCATCCTTCCAAAAGTTTACCAAATTAGGCTCGTTCCATACTTCAAACGGCCATGTCCGTACTTCCTCAATTCCGTACCGCTCTACAAAATGGGAAACGACTGCCACAATGAGATCTCGCCATTTGTCATAATCTTTTGGTGGGGTAACATTGCCTTTCCAATAAAAAACGGTTTGGTCTCCTGACGCAAGCGCATAGGGCATAAATCCGAGCTCAACAAATGGACGAATGTTCAAAGCTAGATACGAATCGAAAATCCGATCGATATACGTAAAGTTATAAAACGGCCTCATTTCCCCGTCGATTTCGACTTCCCGGTAAATTCCGACATCATCGGAAAGCAGCCCGTGACCGCGGATGTATTGAAATCCGATCTTCTCTTGCACGAGCTTTAAATGATCGAGATACTCTTTTTGCAAGGCGAGGCCAAGCCGCCCAGTGCCAACGCAAAATTTCCAGTTCTTTTTAAACTGCTCTTTCCCGTTGGCAGGCACGTGGATCACTTTCATGAATTCTCCCCCATTCATCGATAAATTTTCCGGCCATATTGATCATCGATCCCTGACTTTCGATAAAAATACGTATTAATGACATCGCGCCACTCTTTGGCATGTTCCACTTGCATCGTCAACCGTTCCAATACATCTTGGTACCGTTTCGCGTCCATTTTCCCCTCCAGCTGTTCCCAACATTTCTTTAACTGTTCCGCCTGCTCAACCCCTTCAAAATGCGTATTGTAAATGTGTTGAATCACTGTTTCTCCAGAGTGCAGCCGATGCGTGTACGGAACGTGATGGAAAAATAAAAGCAGCTCATCAGGACACGTATCTAGCGATTCATACATCGCCGCATTCTCCGGAAAATATTGCGCCGTATATCCGGTCCCTGTCGCAACTGTCCGATCCACTCCGATTCCATCACGGTCAGCATAGTGGTACGTTCCCCAGTGCGAGTATTCATATCCGTCCACATTTGGCCCGTAATGGTGCCCCGGGTTCACCATCCAACCAACACCGAGCGGAGAGGTGTAATTTTCATAGATGTTCCAAGAAGCAAGAAGCATCCAACAGATCGTCGCAATCACGTCTGGATCGTCCCCAAACGTTTGCGCAATCCATTCGCGGGCAATCTCTTCGGCAGACAAATCCGGATTCCAAGCGAGCCGCCCAAATCCGTACAAGTTCGCTTGCGCCAATGTATGCCCGGTCCAGTTTGGGTCATTTCCAATATTGGACACTCCCGCCATCCCGCTATATTGATAGCCAAATAGTGAGCCGCCAATGACCTTTTTTACTTCCGATCCTTTTCCTTTCGCATACGTATCAAAATCGAGCACTTCTTTCCACTGCGGGATCAAGAAACATAAATGTTTTTGTTGCCCCGTGTATTCTTGAGTAATTTGCACTTCCATCATTTGATTCGTTTTCGGCATGGCCCCGAACAACGGAGAAACCGGCTCCCTTACTTGAAAATCCATGGGACCGTTCTTAATTTGCAAGACGACATTCTCACGAAACTGTCCATCGAGCGGTTTGAAGTGATCATACGCCGCTTTGGCCCGATCGGTCGTTCGATCACGCCAGTCTTGCTGACAGTTATATACGAAACATCTCCAAACAACGAGGCCGCCAAACGGCGCCAACGCCTCTGCCAACATATTGGCCCCTTCCGCATGACTGCGTCCATAGGTGAACGGGCCGGGGCGAAACTCGGAATCGGCCTTAACGACGAAGCCGCCAAAATCAGGGATGTAACGGTAAATCCGCGCCACCGTCTCCTTCCACCACCGCTGTACATCCCGATCAAGCGGATCCGCGGTCGAAAGCCCCCCAATTTCTACAGGGCTGGCATAGTTAATGCTCAAAAACAATTTGATGCCATACATTCGAAAAATATCAGCCACTTGCGCCACTTCCGGCAAAAACTCTTCCGTAATTAATTTGGTTTCCAGTTTGTGAACATTCACATTATTGATCGAAATGGCATTGATACCAACCGAGGCAAGCAACCGAGCATAGTCTTTGATCCGCTGTTTTTGTTTCACAAACTGACCGTCGACAAAGAAAATGGATTGTCCGGCATATCCGCGTTCAATGCTGCCGTCCATGTTGTCCCAATGATTGATCATGCGCAATTTATTGCTTGGCTGCTCGACGATCGATACATCGTCCACATTCTCTTTCATCTGCAATAGACGGAGGAAATGAAACACCGCATACAAAACACCTTTGTCTGTCCGCCCGACGATGTAGATGCGTGATTGCCCATTACGGACGTCGGAGCGGATGACATATCCTTCTGGATGAATAATCGTTGCCCTTTCCCTGTCGCGCGATTGATGTTTCAACTCCTCATCGTCAAATGTGCCAAGCCAAATGAAGCTTGTTTGTTTCGCCTCCCGCACCACTTGCGGCTCACAACCAAACATCGATATGATGCCAGTTCGTAACTCTTCGACTGCAGCACCGAAGATCGGAGACTCTCCTTTTGCTACGATCGTTGTAAACAGCGATTGATTATCTTCATACTGATCATTTTTCGCATATCTTAGCCAGCAAGGTTCGTATTCCGTTACCATGTTCACTTCCCCCTCTTATTCCTTTTCCGCCCCTAAGACAATCCCTTTGACGAAAAACTTTTGCACAAACGGATAAACGATCAGCATCGGCAACGCTGCGATAAAAATTTGCGCGGCTTTTACCGTCCGTTCAGACAAATTTTGCAACGTTTCTGCGTCAACACTCATTTTGGTAAAATCTTGTTGGACAATAATCGTTTGCAAGAAAGTCGACAACGGGTAATGCTTAACATCGGACATATAAATCATCCCGTCAAACCATGAATTCCAATGGAATACCATCGTAAACAGCGAAATCGTCGCAATCGCTGGAACAGAAATCGGTAAATAAATTTTCCAAAAAATCGTAAAGTGATTTGCTCCGTCCATCAAAGCAGCTTCCTCAAGCGATTTGGGCACTGAAGTACGGAAAAAATTCACAAGCAAGATTAAGTTGAACGAACTGACGGCAGACGGCAAAATAAGCGCCCAAATCGTATCCGTCAACCCAAGCTTTGTCACAACCATATAGGTCGGTACAAGCCCGCCATGGAACAGCATCGTAAAAACGAAAAACCACATATAAATTTTTCGTCCGCGAAATGCCTTGTCACTTTTGGACAACGGATAGGCTGCACACAACATAACGGCCATGGAAATGGCTGTCCCTAATACGACCCGTAAAAACGAATTCCAGAGAGAGCGCAAAAAGTTTTCGTTTCCAATCGTTTTTTCGTACGCATCTAGCGTAAAATCGACAGGCCAAAACCCGACCAAATTGGCCGTTGCTGCTGCGCTGCCGCTAAAAGAAACAGCTAAAATATGAATAAGAGGCAAAATACAAAGCAACGCAGCAACCGTTAAAAAGGTATAGTTAAAAATAGTAAATATTTTGTAGGACAAGCTTTTTTGATAATGATGATTCATATGCCTCCCCTCCCTTAAAAGATTTTATAGTTGGCATACTTATAAGCAAGGCGATATCCTATCACCACTAAAATAAAGCTAATGATCGATTTAAATAACCCAACGGCCGTCGCATAGCTAAAATCCCCGTTTAAAAGACCAACGCGGTAAACGTACGTGTCAATAATATCGCCCGTTTTGTAAACAAGGGGGTTATACAAGTTTAAAATTTGGTCAAACCCAGCATTTAAAATGTTTCCTAACGATAAAGTCCCCACAACGATAATAATCGGCAACATGGAAGGCAACGTAATGTAAATGGTTTGCTGCCAGCGATTCGCCCCATCCACAATGGCGGCTTCATACAACGACGGATTGATTGAAGTAAGAGCAGCTAAAAACACGATCGTATTGAATCCACATTCTTTCCAAATATCAGTCACGACAACGACTGTGCGAAACCAATCATTATCACCGAGAAAGAAAATCGGTTGTACACCAAACAAGGATAAAAAACGATTGACAATTCCCCCTTCAGGCGAAAGCATATCAATCAAAATTCCCCCAAGAATGACCCAGGATAAAAAATGTGGTAAATATACTATCGTTTGAACTGTTCGTTTAAACTTCATCATATACACTTCATTGAGCAGCAATGCAAAGGTCAGTGGCACCCCAAGATTAAAGATGATCTTAAGAGTAGAAATAACCAACGTATTCCATATGACTTGTCGGGCATCTTCATATTCGAACATGGTCTTAAAGTGTTCGAAGCCAACCCAAGGTGAATGTAAAAATCCGAGCCATGGCTCATAATCTTGAAACGCCATCACCAATCCAAACATTGGAATGTACTGAAAAATGAATACAATAGCAAGGGCTGGAAGCAACATCGCATGCAACTGCCACGTTCCTCTTCTTTTCGGCGTTTTTTGTACTTCAAGGGCGGCCGTTTGCTTTTTTACATTCACGGCGGACTGCATCGGTTCTCCCCCTTTCAACTTCTCAGCACCATCATTTGTGAAAAAGACAGGTGCGGACATCGGTGGTTTACGGTCTGTATTCCGTCCGCACCATGATCAAAAACAGTTACTTCGCCTTCTTTACTGATTGATACCATTCATTTACTTCTTTTGTAATCTCTTTACCGCCAGATTCTTCCCATTTTTTCACGAATTCGTCAAATGCACTAAGAGGAGCCCGACCATAAATAATGTTAGCGAACGTCTCCCGCTCCATTTTCGTCAAAAATTCCCCTCTTTTTTGCATCGTCTTCGTTGGAGGTCCTGTAAATTCATTTTCAATACGGTATTGATTTTGTTCATTGACAATTGTAGCCGCTTTCATAAATGATTCGCCTAGAGCTACAATGCGTGTATACTCATAGGCGTTTTTCGGTTGACGTTTCGTTGTATACAATTCTTCTACAAGATCATAAAGCATATACGGAACCGTCGGAATCGCCTCAGTGATGAAATAAGCACCCGGGTCTATCCTTCCACCTGGAATTTGTTTGTCGTCATAAACAGGTTTTCCATCCTTTAGAACATAATCGTATCCCTCAGCCAACCCATATTTAAAATATTTCGAGTCGTTGTACACATAAGCATAAGCTTCATCTAAGTATTGGAAAAATTTATCCATATGTTTAAAATCCTTACTAAACAAGAACATGCCGGTCACTAATCCCTCACCGCGTCGACCAATTTTTCCGTCCGGACCGCTCGGTAGCGGATACGGCTCAACTACGGCTCCCGGATTATTTTTCAATGCGTCCGTGATCGGCCAACCAGCTGCCCAAGGCGGAGCAGAAATAATCCCGGACTTCCCAGCAACAAAACTTTCAATGGCCGTTTGTTCATCTAAAATACCTACTTCTTTATCCAAGTACCCCTTTTTATACCATTCGTTCAATTTTTCTAGAGCCTTTTTCATAGACGGTTGAACGGAACCATAGACCAAAGAACCGTCTTCTCCTTTTGACCATGAGCCTGGCACATAATCGCCGTAAGCACCGAAAATAAAGCTGCCATCCGCCAGCCATGTCGCCAAGCCATTTTTGCTTGCCAACGTTAAGCCGATTGTATCCTTTTTTCCGTTTCCATCCGGGTCTTTGTTGACAAACGCATCCATAATTTTTTCAAGATCTTCAATCGTTTTTGGTGGCTGGAGTCCTAACTTATCAAGCCAATCTTTGCGAATCCAAAGCAAGGAGTCTGAACCATTTCCTCCAGAAAAACGCGGAATTCCATAACGTTTTCCGTCGACCGTAGCCGGATAAAACGCTTCGGGAAATTGCTCATAAATTTTCTTCAATCTCGGTGACGCATATTTCTCAATGGCCTCATCGACAGACATCACTTTTCCTGAACGAATTAAATCATTGATTAATTGTCCATCTGATACTTTGAATACATCAGGCAGTTTTTGACCGGAAGATAGGGCTAGGCGAATTTTATTGTGGTATTGCTCATCGTTCGGAGCTGTCCATAGTGTTTTCCATTTAATCCCTAGCTCTTTTTCCGACCACCGTGTAATCGGGTTGTTATTAAGATCTTCTCCGTCTCGAAATTTTGTATCATCTTTTAGCGTACGCACGGTTGTAATCGTGACTTTTCCATCTTTTGATTCACTAGATCCGCCGGATGAAGCGGATTCATTGTCTGTACATCCCGCAAGCATGCTAGCTGCCAACACAGTTGCCGTTAAAGTAGCAAACACCTTTTTTAACACCTTTCTCCCTCCAATCCCATTTTCTTGATCCCCCTTGCTCACAACCACCGTAAGGAAAGCAATCTCGGTCTCTCTTTAAATAAATCCCCCCTTTCAGGTCTGGAAGGTAAGCGATTTCAAATAAAAAATTTATAAATTTAGCCGAAACCTCTACTTTCCTGCGGTCTGTTTCAAATGGAGGAGGATAGCAGCCACTTTCCTTTTTGATGAATCGTACGCCCACCAAAAGAACCCTCGTTTTTCACTACTTTCTCTCTTTGGCTATACAAATTCGATTATCAATCATAAAATTACCATTCTAATATACTAGTTTGAAAATACTACGTTGCAATAAAGAATTCCTGATTGTTCGTTTCGGTTTTCATCCAAGTACAGGCTTGATCGGACCGAACGAGGCGGTTGATCAGTGGGATGAAAAACAAAATTTCAACTATATAGGTTGTAATAAAGAATTTCCGATCTCCATGTCCCGTCTTTATCACCTGACAAGCTGGCACGGTGACAAGAAGAGCGAACAATACCATGGAAAACAAAATGGCAACTTATATAGTTCAAAAAGCAAATGCACAATCTTACACGATATTTGCTTACTAGTAATACTAGTATACTAGTTTTTATCTTCATTATAAAGAAAACCCTTCCTATATTCAATACTTTTCTGAAAGTTTTTTATTATAATGGAAGAGGGGGAGAGCTAAGCTCTATTTTCCCCTCTTCACTATATGTTTAGGGGACAGGTGATTGACTCGCGCAACCGCTTCCCGGAATCGTTTCTCAAGTAGAAAAACCTTGGCAGCACCAGCCCCTATTTTCGTCCCTTCGCCCATCGATCAAGGAAAACAGCGGTTTTTCACCAACCTTTTACATATTCACCACCCGCCAAAAAGCCGGTTTGGGGTTGTGTTGTTCATCGAACAAAAGGGGCCAATTTTTTCTTCCTTGCACAGGGAAATGGTCAAGCCACGTGTGGTCATCGGCAATTCCCCAAAACGTGACATTTTGAATGACATCACGATATTCCTTGAAGAGAGAGAAAATTTGCTCGTACCGCTCTGCCTGCCGTTCGACCATTTCGTTTGTAGGAGCAGCCAAGTCCTTTCGATGATCGTCAAATTCAAACATCGATATATCAAGTTCGGTAATATGGAGAATGACTCCGACAGACGCATATCGCTCAATCGCCGCGCGAATTTCATCAAGCGTCGGGCGGTTCAGGCTCCAGTGCGCCTGCATGCCGATGCCGTGAATGGGAATTCCTTTGTCACGCAAAGATTTTACTAGTGTGTAAATTTTCTCGCGTTTTTCCGGAAAACATTCATTATAGTCGTTGTAAAACAGCAACGCCTCTGGGTCTGCTTCATGGGCATAAAGAAACGCCTGCTGAATAAAATCATCGCCGATGATTTGTCGCCACGTTGAGGAGCGCAGCCATTCGCTCCCCTCATCGGCGACCGCTTCGTTGACGACATCCCAACAATAGACTTTCCCTTTGTATCGCTGTACAACCGTGGAGATATGAGATTTCATCCGTTCCAGCAACACATCTCTGCCGACGAAATGCCCTTGGCTGTCTTGAAACACCCAGCTCGGGGTTTGGTTATGCCATACGAGCGTATGTCCGCGAACGGCCATGTGATGAGAACGGGCGAAGTCGATGATTTGATCGGCGATGTCGAACGTAAACCGCCCCTCCTCTGGCTGAAGATGTTCAAACTTCATATGGTTTTCGGCGGTAAGGCTGTTTACATGGCGGATCAACAGCGATTGTTGGGCTTCTAGCGTCACTGGATTGACTGCTGCCCCGATGCGAAAATCATTGGCAAACACTTCGCGAAGGGACGGGATGGATGAGCACATCGTTATTCTCCCTCCTCAAGCCACAAAATACTTGTCACGCCGCGCGGGTAATATTTGCTGCCGGTAATTTCACCCGCGATGATTTGATCACTCCAGCTCCAAATGGATAATGTCGGATGGGTGAGCCAAGCGACATGGGCGGCATCGGCCCGTTTGCCTTGTTCATCCCATTCCCAGCCTAAAATATGACGGGCAATGAACTGACATAGGTAAATTTTGCTTAACCAAGAGTTGTTGCTCGTTGAAGAAATTTTCCAGCCTCCATCCGGGAACAGGCAAATTCCTTCCCGCAACACGTATTGCAAATGGTTGCGCAACGCTTGAATATATGCTCCAAAGCGTCCGTTTTCGTCCAAGGCCTCATGGCAATTGGTGAAATAAGGGAACACAAGTCCCTCAATGGCGGGAATGATTTTTGAGTCGTTTCCTTCTCCCATGACCGCCGGAATATACCCGTCATCGGTTACATGGCTGACGATCGTCGCGGCGCATTTTTCCGCCTGCTCTCCCGCCAGTGCGGCCAATTCTTCCTTGCCGACATCACGGAACAATTTCTCAAGCGCTACATAGGCCGCCCAACATTTACCTGCTAAATATAAATTGTTGCGGGCTTGGCCGAGGGAAACGTCCAAACTGTCATATGTCGTAATTTCCGCCCCGCCCATCGTGCGGGTGCTGTCGAGTCCCATTACGCCATTTCGTTGTTCCGGATCGGGATGATCGCGGCGAACCATGCTTTCTAGGCATTGCTCCAAAATAGCAAGCCGCTTGTCGCGCCATGCCCAGTCTTTCGTTTGTTCAATGTACACCGCCGCGCAAAGCACCCAGTTGACAAGCTGTTCGTGCGTCATGTGCGAGAAGCAGCCGCTAATGCCATACAGCTCGTATGACGAGTAGTGCGGGCGCGAGAACGTATTGGCTACTCCCATGTCGTGAGTAAAACTGATGCCGCCCGGATATTCTGTCTCTTCTCCCGGAAAACGAACGCGATCCTCGTAACTGTAGCGCTCGACGTACAAATCGAGAACATTTTTGACCGTCCATGGATTCAGTTTCAGTTCAAAAAAGAGTTGGTCAACGGTCAAATCAAACGTATTCATCATCCGGTACTCGCCTTCGTTGACCACCCAAATCGGTTTCCCCTCGTGCTCTAACAGCTGCGTATTGCCGTAGTAGCTGCGAATGGCGTGCGCCATCATAAATGTTTGATCATCGGACAGCCATTCTTTTTCAATCAGCTTATTGGAACGGAACGATTGCTCCTTCAATACTTCCGCCTGCTCCAGGGCATAAAGGCCGACTTCCTCAATATTTTGAAAGAAACGGGTATAAAAATAGGAAGCATCCATTCCCGCCGTCACGTACCCGCCTCGGTAAAAACAAACCGCAAATTGATAAGTTTTCTTTTCGCCTGCCAGCACATCGACAATTAAGGCGCCCACTTTGCCAAGCCCAAACGTCCAGTTTTCTTCCAGCTGTGCCGTTAAAATATCTTCCATGCTAAAATGCAACGCGGAGCGAACATCCTCGTCTTTGGAAACGATGCCAACCATTCGCCCTTGCCCAACCCCGCGCAGTTGCGGGCATGTGTCATCGATCCGCCGCATCGAAGTATACGGATCGGTGCCTTCGAACCCGAAAAACGCCCGCCGGGCCTTTGTTCCATTTGTATTATCAATCGTCATCTCCACGATGACAGCTGGAACCAACGCCAGCTTGAGTTCTTCCTCGTCCGCGGTTTCCGGATCTGGCACCGCTTTTACAGGAGAATAAATCGTAAACGTTAAATCTCCAGCCTTCCATGTATCTGTGGCCACATGAAATTCACGTTGAATCGCCTCTTTGGCAAATGGGATTAGAATGTTCGGTTTTTGCGGATTCGGGTCGGGATTTTCGATGTCATACCGTTTGCTTTCATCTTCTTCGTCTGTTTCCAAAAACGGAAGGACATGATATAAGCCCGATTCATGTAACGATTCGACACCAATCAATACGTTTTGCCGCGGGGGACGGGCGAGTTCAAGATCCAATCCCCCGCTTTTTCCTGGAAACCCTAATGTAAAGCTGGCAAACGCTCCAACCGGTGAGTGGTGGGCGTTGAAAAATTGATTGGTTGGCATGAATCACTCACTCTCCCTTTTTCACTATGCACATCATCAGATTAGAACATCAGCCGCTTCCGCCCTGCAGTTCCAGCAATTCGCTGACCGTAGCCAGCTTGTACCCTTGCGCATGCAACTCGGCTGCAAGGATACGGACGGCTTCGATCGTTTGTGAGCGATCCCCAAATCCATCATGAAAAAGGAGGATGCTCCCGTTTTTTATATGGCCGCGAGTCTTTCGAACAATATAATCAACGCCCGGTTGCTCCCAGTCTCGCGCATCGGTATTGAGCGCGCCGATCATTTGGTAGCCGAAATGACTGCAGAGCGAAACGACCGTTTCGTTATAGTTAAGATAAGGAGGACGGAAGACAGCGGCCTTTGTACCGGTCATCTCAGCGATGATCGCATCCGCCTTCCCGATTTCTTGTAAAATTTCGTCTTTCGGCACGGAAGTCAGATTGGCATGAGAATACGTATGGTTGCCGATTTCATGGCCTTGTGCCTCGACGGTTTCCACCACTTCTGGATACTTTTCCATATGACTGCCAATCATAAAAAAGGTAGCCTTTCCGGATACCTTTTCCAATATTTCTAAAACGTCAAATGTATAAACTGGATTCGGGCCGTCATCAAACGTTATGGCAACCACTTTATGAGGCGTCTCAACACATTCAATCATCTTCGGCTGCAACATGATCTTCTCCCTCTCTTTATTCGGCGATGCCAAACCGATAGACCGTCGTTGATACCCGCTCCTTGCCAGCCGGCAATACGATCGAGGGAAACTGCGGATGATGAATCGCATCCGGCAACCCTTGCGTTTCTAAGCAAATGCCGAGATGTTTCCGCGACGGCACGCCGCCTACATCCATTCCTTCCGGCAACTGGTTCGATGTGTACACGACCACGCCGACTTCGTCCGTCTCCACCGTCAACGTTCGTCCGCTCTCTCGGTCGGCAAGAACGATTTCCTTGTCATGATGCCGGTCGAGCCAAAACGGATGGTCATAGCCCCCGCCGACGAGTTCGATTTGCGGATGCCCGGATGCAACCGCCTCCCGGATCATCTTTCCGTGCCGCAAGTCAAACGGCGTGCCGGCGACATCCAAGACGCGCCCGGTCGGAATCAGTTGCTCATTTAGCTCGAGCACACGCGAGCTTTGGATCGTCAGCGCATGGTCCAAAATATCCCGCTTGCCGTTGCCGCTCAAGTTAAAATACGTATGATTCGTCACGTTGAGCAGCGTCGTTTTGTCCGAACGGGCTCGGTACGTCACCGTCCATTCGTTGTCATTGTTCAGCCAGTACGCCACTTGCACTTCCAAAGTTCCCGGATACCCTTCCTCCCCGTCCGGGCTTGTGTACGAAAAAACGACGCCGACCGCATCATCGCGTTGAACGGTCTCAGCCTGCCAAAGCACGTGATGGAAGCCATTCGGACCACCGTGCAGATGGTTGTTGTTTTCGTTTTTCGCCAATTGATACGTGATTCCATCGAGTTCGAAGCTCGCCCCGCAAATGCGCCCCGCCACGCGGCCGATGACCGCGCCAAAGTACGGCGCGTTTTCGATATACGGTTCAAACCGGTCAAACCCGAGCACGACATTTTCGATGTTGCCGTTTCGGTCAGGAACTAGCAGTTTTGTCACGATGCATCCGTAGTTTGTCGCCGACAGTTCCATGCCATATTCATTTGTCAACGTGAATAACAGAACCTCTTTTCCGTTGAAGCGAGACCATGGTTTTGTTGCAATCCGCACTCCTCTCCCCCCTTCCAAAATGACGAACATGTTTGATTCATTTTTATCATACTACGTTCTAAATAGTTTGTATATAACACAAACAAACAAATCTATCAACCAGCCAAAGCGCAAAACATTCATGAGCAACCATTGCTTCTCACCCCGAGCATAAACATGACGCTTTTCACAGACAAGAACCATGAGAAACGGTTGGCCTGGTTCTCATCCGGCGATGAACATCACCGCTCACCGATGTGATTGTCGCGCCAAAGGGTGAAGAACATCACCCTTTTACCGAACCAGCCACGAGTCCTTCAATAATTCGATCGCTCAAGAATAAATACACAATCAAGATCGGCAAAATGCTGATTACCAAAGTCGCGCCGATCGCGCCCCAGTCAGTGAGATATTGACCGACAAAATTGTTGACTCCGACTGTGATCGTTTTCCATTTTTCCGAACTGATGAACGTGTTGACAAACACAAACTCATTCCAATTGTAAATCATGTTGATAATCGCGGTAGTAGCGAGAACAGGCGTCGTCATTGGCAAGGTGATGCGGAAAAAAATGCGATGAACAGAGCAGCCATCCATTACTGCTGCTTCCTCGATTTCCCGCGGCAATGACTGATAAAATCCTAACAAAATCATAATCGTAATCGGCAAATTGAATGTCGTATAGGAGAGAATAATCGAAATCGGATTATCGATCAAATTGATTTTATTGTAAATATTAAACAATGGGATGAGTGTCGAATGAAGCGGAATCATGTAAGCAATCATAAACAAGGCCAACACCGCGCCTTTGAATTTCCACTCCATTCTCGTCAAGGCAAAAGTGACAAAGCTGGCTAAAATCAACGTCAATACAACAGCAACAATCGTATACCAGACACTATTGAAAAAGTATTGGTTAATCCCCCCATCAAACCACGCATTGATATAATTTTCCCACCGCGGAGATTTCGGCAAAGCGAACGGAGACATTCCAAATACTTCTTGATTCGTTTTCAACGACAGCAAGAATAGCCATACTAACGGGTATAATTGAAGAAGCGCGACAGCGATCAATACAGCATAAAGAATCGCTATTGCTATTCGCCGTAAAGGAGAACGATGTTCGGTATTTGCGATGTTTGCTTCTCTCATGGTCAATTCTCCTTTTATCCCTGATTTACTCTCAACATTTTTTGAATCACCCATGTCGCTCCCATGCTAAGGATCAGCAACCCAAACCCGATGGCACTTCCATACCCAAAGTTGAACTTCCCAAACGCTTCTTTATACATATAAGAAGCAATGACTTCCGTAGCATGCCCCGGGCCGCCTCCGGTCATGACGTAAATCAAATCAAAATATTTCAAAGACCCCACAACGGCTAGAATCACCAATACTTTTAACACTCCAGAAATAAGAGGCACTTTAATTTTATAGGCGATTTGAAAAGCATTGGCGCCATCGATTCTTGCCGCCTCAATCAATTCTTGAGGTACATTGATCAAAGCGGCATACATGATGATGATGTAAAATCCCGCATACTGCCAAACAATCGGAATGAACACCGAATACAACGCCATCTGAGGATCGGCCAACCAAAGCGGAGTTTCCTTTACCCCTATCATCGATAACAAGCTGTTGATCAATCCGTTCATCGGATCAAAAATCTTCATCCAAAGCTGAGCAATGGCGACCGACGACATGAGCATCGGGATAATGTAAATTTTTCGAAACAGATTCGCTCCCTTCAGCTTGCTGGCCAATAGTAAAGAAACGATTAAATAGCCGATCAAGCTGAGAACGGAAAATAACGCCAACAAGACGGAGTGCCATGTGCTTTCCCAAAACAGTTGATCATGGACCAGCTTTTTATAATTTTCCAGGCCGATGAACTTCATCTGGCCTACCCCGCTCCAATCCATCAGTCCATAATATCCCGTCAGCACAATCGGGATATAAATTAAAAACAAGACGAGAAGAAGCGACGGCAGAACATAAAGAATTATGGCTGTTTTATTGGACATGACGTTTTTCATTGCTGATAACTCCTTCTTTGCAAATAAGGGGGCATAGGTTACCACTGATGCCCCCAAAGTGCGCATTTTTTTATTTATTGGCTTCCTCAGCCAGCGCTTCATCATGCTGTTTTGCAAATTCTTCTGGAGTGATTTGTTTCCCAAACAAGGCTGTCATTAAGTCATGATGCAGTTCGGAAACATTCGGGCTCGCTTGGGTGTCAAACCAAGTCGTAATGTTGGTGGCGTTATTGATGTCATGCAACACATCCAGATACATTTTCGGCACGTTCAATCCTTCCGTATTCACCTTCGTGGCCGGTAAAATTCCTGCGCCTTCCACTGAGCGTTTGCCCCATTCTTTGACAAGGTACACCGCGAAGTCTTTCGCTTGTTCCTTATGCTTGGAATTTTCCGCAACAAACGCGCCTAAGCCAGGACCACCGACATAGCTGTTGATATCCGTGCCTTTTCCGCCTTCATACAGCGGGAATTTAAAGTAACCGACTTTGTCTTTAAACTCTTGCGGGACATCCGGGCTGGTCGTAAAGTTGGGCAACTCCCATGTCGCCGTTAGGAACATAGCCGCTTTTTCGTTGAGGAAATAGCCTTTGGCATCGTCATTGGAGAAGGCTGTATTTCCTTTCACAAAAAAGCCCATGTCAACAAGGTTTTGAACTTCTTTTGCCGCTTTGACAATAGCTGGATCGGACATTTTCACTTTTCCTTGAATGACATCCGTCAAAATCGTCGGGCCGCCGATCCGGTCAGCAAGGTACATAAACCACATCGATGCCGGCCACCCGTCTTTCGAACCAACCGTTGCCGGAATCACTCCATGCTTGATCAACGTTTTTCCGATGTTTTTCAAATCTTCGAACGTTTTCGGTTCTTGAAGGCCATATTTTTTGAAAATCTCTTTGTTGTAGAAAATGTACGTAATATTCATCTCCATTGGAAGCGCATACGATTTGCCGTTAAAGGTATACGCTTCTACCGTTCCAGGTACGAACTGGTCTTTAAATTCTTTTTCGATTATATCATTTAGTGGCGCAAATTGTCCGCCGGTCGCGTACGGCTCAGCGAAGCCGTTAGACCATGTCAGTCCTACGTCAGGCAATTCATTCGAGGCAGCCAGCACTTTCAATTTATCTCGATATTGATCCGGGTTCAGCACTTCCACATCAATGACGACATTCGGATGTTTCGCTTCATAATCTTTAATAATCTCTTCCACCAGATTGTAGTAAGCGGTCGAACTGCCTTTGGGCCAATCGTGCATGAACTTCAAATGGATTTTCCCGTCTCCGGATTTCCCTCCGTTAGCAGAATCACTAGACGAAGAAGAACAACCGGACAACGCCAATCCTGCCATCAACATCAACAAAGCCAGCCATGTGAACGCTTTCTTTTTCACAAACTGTACCCCCTTCTCTGTTCTTTGCTTGCAAATACAGTCTACCATCATCGCGAAAGGGGAAAAAGGCAACAACCATTAGGAAAAGTACCAGTATTTTTAGATTATTTTTCTTTTTGCCTTTTTCGATAGCTGCTTGGAGTCATCCCCTCCATTTCCTTAAACAGTTGAATAAAATATTTCGCGGTTCTGTAACCGCACTCTTCGGCAATTTCCGCGACCGGGATATCCGTCGTCACGAGCAGCTCCTTGGCCCGTTGCATCCTTCTTCTTGTGAGATATTCACTGAATGTAAGCTTCATCTGTTCCTTAAACAGCGTGCTGAAATAGCTTGGATTGAGATGGACATGCTCCGCCACCTCTTTTAGTGATAGATCGTCTTTGAGATGTTGATCAATAAACTGGAGGGCCTCGCGAATCGGCTCGCGAGTTGGAGAATGGCGGTCAAGAGCATTGATCAGTTTATCGTCAACCAGCTGTTTCATTACCCGTTCTCTTTCTCTTTGTTCGGAAATTTGGATCGCTCTTTCTACCGCTTCAAATAATTCGCTTTTCTTTACTGGTTTTAACAAATAGTTTAGCACCCCAAGGCTGATGGCTTTTTGTGCATAGTCGAAATCGGGGTAAGCAGAGATGATGATCACCGCCGGAGAATCATCGTTTTTCCTCAGCACTTCCAGCACATCAAGCCCCGTGATTTCAGGCATCCGGATGTCGGTCAATAACACATGCACCCGCTCTTGCCGCAAAATGGCAAGCGCTTCTTGACCGTTGTCAGCCGTGATAATTCGATGCTTGCCAGCGCCCCATTTTTCCAACAACCGTTTCATTCCTTCTCGCGCCCTTGGTTCATCATCGACAACTAAAATCGTTTTCTCATACATTTTTTTCACCTCCATTAATAGGAATTTGGATCGTGACTTTTGTGCCCTTGTTTTTCCAGCTGTCAATCGTTAGGCCAGTGTTCGTTTCGTCCCGATAATAAAGTTGAAGGCGCTTTTTGACATTATACAAAGCCATTCCTTTTCCTTTTTTAGACACCAGGCCCCCTGTATCCACAGCCTGTTTCACCGCCTTGAGCGTTTCTTCGTCCATCCCGGCTCCATCATCTTCCACAATGATCTCAAGATGACGATCCAAACCAGGCTTGACAGTGACCGTAATCGTACAAGGAGACGATCGGTTTTCCAATCCGTGGACGACCGCGTTTTCCACTAACGGTTGAATGATTAACTTTGGAATCCGTACTTGCTCCCATTCCTTTGACAGCCATAGCTTCCATTTGATCCGATCACCAAAACGGAATTTGACAATCTCCATATAATTTTCGATGTGGCAAAACTCCTCTTTCAATGTGACCCAGTCGTCGTTCGCATGCCGGCTGATCGTATAGCGAAACAGCTCTGACATGGAAACAACGACATCGGCCAGCTCTTCTTCCCCTTTTTCTTCTAATGACCATCGCAACGACTCCAGCGTGTTGTATAAGAAGTGGGGATTGATTTGGGCCTGAAGCGCTTTCAATTCACTTTGGCTGCGAACGATCTCTTTTTGATACACCATCTTCATCAAGTGATTCGTCTCTTTTACCAATTGGTTATAGGTGCTGTTCAGCTCTCTGATTTCATTGACTGTAACCATTTGCGGGTCAACAGCTAATAACCGTTCATTCGCCAGCCGCATCGTTTTGGTCAATTGAACAATCGGACGTGTAATAACGGTTGACAGAAGCAATGAACATAAAAAGTAAACAAGCATCCCGATGATGCCGGCGAAAATGATCCCTAGCCGAATCCCGTTCATTCCCTTGGTCAGAGCGCTGACAGGAGTCAATATGAAAACGGTGAATCCTTTGTTGGAAGACTGTTTTGTCACCATATATTCGATTTGATTCATGATCGTTGCTGTCCGCTCGTTTAACGAAGATAGATCGATGGAGTGGGGAGTGTTCGAAAAAATCATTTTCCCTTCCGGATCGGAAACGAAGACGTATTGCCCCGTGTTCACCTCAGTAATTGAAAAATATGGTTTATAAATGCGGACAAGCAAGTACCCCCCGTTGACAAACTGGCGCTCCATTAACGTAATGCGGCGAATCGCCAAATAAAACTGAGAATTCCGCGGATCTTCTCCGATCCAAACGAGCCTTCCTTTGGCCCGATCGGCTTCATAAATCCATTTGACATTGAGGCGTTCAAACATCTTCATCGAACTGTCTAAAGGAAACACTTGCTTCAAATCTTCTGTATAGAGTTCAACGGAGTAAATGCCTTCAGAGTTGGCTTGGATATTATTGACCACACTTTTTAGCCTTTGCAATTCCGGAAACGTCACTTTCTCTCCCGAATGGATTCGCTCAAACAATCGCTGGACTTCTCGATTGGTCATCATAAACTTTGTCGCTGTATTCAGCTGTTCAAACAGTGAATCGATTCGGCCGCTCGTTTCCATCGCTGTCTGCTTGATTTGGCTTTCCGCGTTATGGCGAATCAACAAGGACACTTGCTTGAGGGTGATCATGCTGACGAGAGACAGCACAATCACCATGACAAATAGGAATACGACCAAGATTTGATTTCGCAGCGTGTTCCATTTTTTTAAGTAGCTGAGCATGGCCTGTACCTTCCTACTATGAAAAAGAATATGTGAAAGAAACACCTCTTTCATTAACTAGTATAGTAGTTTCTAAATAATTTGTATAGCACACAAACAAAGGGAGTCAAAACAAAAGCTGGTCGTCTGCGGCTCGTAAGCCGTCCGACCAGCCCCCTTCATTCCCTCAACAGACATTCGTTTAAACAATAGAGCATCGTGAAACGATTCGGGCGCAACCGATGGGCTTCTTTCAAACCACGCTCTACTAGCCAGTGGTCGATACCGAGCTGTTGTGGCGCAACCGCCCCATCTACTCTCTCTACCATTGAGCGAAGACGCTCTGGGGACGGCAATGATTCAAGCAGCTCCCGAATAGAAGCGGTATGCGCTTTGAGCCGTTCCCATATCGTTTCGTCCATGGACTTTCGGCATTTTTCTAATTCACTTAACAAAGGCCAAAAGACACGTTGATAGTGCTCCACAATGATCGGAGTCGATACTCCCACTTTTGCGCCATGGAGCACTTGCCGTTTGTTCTGGCGCAAAAATTCCATTTCCCAATAGTGGGAAAGGTGGTGTTCAGCGCCCGAAGCGGGGTACGATTGACCCATGAGCAACATGGCGATGCCCGACTGCAACAGCGCATCCATTAATACACGAATTCCTTGTTCACCGCCATCGGCAATGTCATCGAGGTGATCGACACACGTTTGCAACGACTGTTCTGTCAACTGATGGACGAATGGGCAATACGGCTCATCCATCATCCAATGGGCAAACTGCCAGTCGGCCAATGACGTATACTTCGCCAGCATATCACCAAACCCAGCAGCGATCATCGCTTTCGGCGCATTCCGCAACACTTCAATATCGGCAAACACTGCAATCGGCGCCTGTGCTTGAATGGTTTTTTTCACCCCGCGAATGATGAGCGGAGCACCCATGGATGTAAATCCATCGACCGATGGAGCAGTAGGAACCGAAATAAACGGAACTTTCATTTTATAACTGCCAAAACGGGTAATGTCGTGAATCGTTCCCGCCCCTACGGCAATGAACGCATCGACATCGTCCGGTGTTCCTAGCAGCACTTGCACGATGGCACGCTCATCGGCGATGACATCCCCATTTTCATCCGGTTGCACGAAGCATACCTTGCAGCGAATCGATTCATTTTCCAGCTCATCACACAATGATTGTCCCGCCGCCGCAAACGTCCGCGCGTCGGCCACCACAGCCACTTTCTTATATCGCTTGTACTGCAAATAAGCTGCCAGCCGTTTGAACGCCTCATGGCTCACGACAATTTGTTCAATCGGAATATCATAATGACGATGCCCGCACTGACATTGCTTGGCTAATGAAACGATGCCGTCCAATGTTTGATTCACTGCATGATCTCCTTCCCTAAGCGGATGATGTCACCAATCGAGTCCAACACATAATCGGGCCGTTCCTTGGCCCGCAATGCGTCAAGCTGACTCCGCTTTGTATTACCGGTCAACACAAGAGCAGTCTTCATCCCATGCATCCGCCCCATGCGAAGATCTGACTCCACACTGTCACCAATGATGAGACAACGGTGAGGCGGCACTTGCAGCTGGCACAAGGCCGCTTCCGCCATAAAGCAAGAAGGCTTACCTAACACGATTTCCACTGTTCGGGCTGTCGCCGCTTCAATCGCCCCGACCATCCCCGCTACATCAATGGCATTCCCATGTTCACTCGGAAACGTTTTATCGATATTGGTCGCCATGATGCGCGCTCCATGCCAAACCGCGCGAAAGGCCAAATCTAACTCTCGATAGGTCACGGTCTCATGCAACGTGATAACGAGAAAGTCCGCTTCCTCCGGCACGGCTGCCAATCGAACGTGGTGGAGGCGCAACTCTTCGCGCAGCCCCTCATCCCCCAGCGTCCAAACTTGACAGAGCGGATAGTGTTGGCGCAAAAATTGCGCCGTGACCGTCGAAGATAAAAGAATCTCCTCCTCTGCCACAGCCACCCCGAATCGTGTAAACTGTTCATAGCACATGCGCCGCGACCAATTGCCGCGATTGCTGACGAACACGATTCGTTTTCCAAGAGAGCGGAGGTAGGCAACCGCCTCCTCCGCCTGCGGAATGAGTTCATTTCCCCTCCATATCGTCCCATCAAGATCAATCAACACCCCTGCGATTTCCTCCATCAAGGGCAATCCACCTCCCATCCGTCTATGATGTCCGCACGCCAAACCGATAGACCGTCGTTGATACCCGCTCCTTGTCAGCCGGCAATACGATCGAGGGAAACTGCGGATGGTGAACCGCATCCGGCAACCCTTGCGTTTCTAAGCAAATGCCGAGATGTTTCCGCGACGGCACGCCGCCTACATCCATTCCTTCCGGCAGCTGGTTCGATGTGTACACGACCACGCCGACTTCGTCCGTCTCCACCGTCAACGTTCGTCCGCTCTCTTGGTCGGAAAGAACAATTTCCTTGTCATGATGCCGGTCGAGCCAAAACGGATGGTCATAGCCCCCGCCGACGAGTTCGATTTGCGGGTGTCCGGATTCAACCGCCTCCCGGATCATCTTTCCGTGCCGCAAATCAAACGGCGTGCCGGCGACATCCAAGACGCGGCCTGTCGGAATCAGTTCTTCGTTTAGTTCGAGCACACGCGAGCTTTGGATCGTCAGCGTATGGTCCAAAATATCCCGCTTGCCGTTGCCGCTTAAGTTAAAATACGTATGATTCGTCACGTTGAGCAACGTCGTTTTGTCCGAACGGGCTCGGTACGTCACCGTCCATTCGTTGTCATTGTTCAGCCAGTACGCCACTTGCACTTCCAAAGTTCCCGGATACCCTTCCTCTCCGTCCGGGCTCGTGTACGAAAAAACGACGCCGACCGCATCATCACGTTGAACGGTCTCAGCCCGCCAAAGCACGCGGTGGAAGCCATTCGGTCCCCCATGCAGGTGGTTGTTGTTTTCGTTTTTCGCCAGTTGATACGCGATGCCTTCGAGTTCAAAGCTCGCCCCGCGAATGCGCCCCGCCACGCGGCCAATGACCGCGCCAAAGTACGGCGCGTTTTCAATATACGGCTCAAACCGGTCGAACCCGAGCACGACATTTTCGATGTTGCCGTTTCGGTCAGGAACGCATAGCCTCGTGACAACACATCCATAGTTCATCGCCGACAATTCTACGCCGTGATCATTGGTCAATGTAAACAAAAGCACGTCTTTTCCGTTATATCCAGCCCATTTCTCATATGTCACTTTCATGTTGCTTCCCCTTCCTTATAACCTTACGATGTTTCCCGTCTTCATCGATGTGCGGCAAGCGTCGAGCGCCCGCGCTTGTTTGATCATGCGCTCTGGCGAATACAACAGCGGTGTGCCTTCAAGAACAGCGAGCGAGAAGTGCTCGATTTGCAGCGCGTATTGATCGCCTGACACCGTTTCCTCATGCTCGCTTCCATCAGCCGTTACGATCGTAATCCGCCCCTCACCGCCATCGACATCCGGCCGATACGCCCGCGAGACAACGATTTTTCCCTTCGTGCCCACCACTTCGTATTCGTTCTGAAAGAGCATGTCAAAACTGCACGTGAACTGCGCAAGCACACCGTTTTCCATCCTCATCCAACCATTCGTCGTTACATCGACCGAACGGTGCGGATCAAAATGGGATTGAACAAATAATTCGATTGGTTCGACGCCAAGGATGTGTCTTGTTGAGTGCACGCAATAGCAGCCGACATCGAACAAGCTTCCCCCGCCAAGCTCAGGGTTCATGCGGATATTCGTTTCCCGGTCTTGCAAATAAAAAGAGAAATGGGCACGCATGTACGTGATGTCACCGATCTCACCGGCAGCGAGAAGCTGTTTGACGCGCCCATGCTGCGGATGAAACTGATACATGAACGCTTCCATGAATAAAACATCGTTTCTCTCGCACGCCTCGATCATGCGTCGGACATCCTCTTCACATAAGGCAGCCGGTTTTTCGCAAAGCACATGTTTTTTCTTCTGTGCCGCTTTGATCGTCCATTCCGCGTGCAGGCTGTTCGGAAGGGGAATGTACACCGCGTCGACGTCCGGGTCATCAATCAGCTGTCCGTAGCTGTCATACGCCTTCGGAATGCCGAGCCCCCGCGCCGCTTCGCTGGCCTTCCCCCTTTCACTGGCGATCGCCACGACTTCGGCGCGATCCGTCCGGCGAATGGCTGGAATCATCACGTCTTTGGCGATGGCCGCTGTACTCATAATACCAAAGCGAACTTTACGCCCCATGTTTCGTCTCTCCTTCCCGTTTTCAAAGGGAGAGGCTGGCCATCAGACCAGCCTTCATTTCCTTATCGTTTTCCTAAACGAATCACATTCCACGATAACTTCGACAACGTCGCCGACACTTTCCCGCCGGACAGTTGAGCATCGCCGTTGCGGTGCGGAACGACCGGGGAAGATTGCGCGGAATTCGTTTGTTTCACGTTTTCATGTTCCAATACGATATGTTCAATAACGCGATAATCGTCAAAATGGCGGACATCGCATTCAAGCAATAACGAATCGTCCATATCACGGTTGACCGCAAAAATCGTCACTTCTTCTTTTTCTTCATTGTAAACAGCGATCGACTCTAAATACGGAACATCTGTGAAGTCTTTGCTGTCGTATTTCGGGCTTGAAATAACTGGGTGCAACGCCACCCCTCTGCCGTAAACCGAGGCATGCATAAACGGATAGTAAATGGTTTGCTTCCATGCCGGCCCGTTCGGTTCCGTCATGATCGGTGCAATGACATTCACTAACTGAGCCAAGCAGGCGATTTTCACCCGATCGGCATGTTTCATGAGCGTAATGAGCATGCAGCCGACAAGAAGCGCATCTTCAAAGTTATAAATATCCTCCAACAAAGGCGGCGCGACGGTCCACGGTTCAATTTGCTTATCCGCCTCATTCGAGTGGTACCATACGTTCCATTCATCAAACGAAAGATGAATCGTCTTCTTGCTTCGTTTTTTCGCCTTCACGTAATCAGCAATGGCCACAACCGAACGGATAAAATCATCCATTTCCAGCGACAGCGCCAAATAATTCGCCGTGTCATTATCTCGATTTCCAAAGTATTGATGGAGGGAAATATAATCGACATGCTCATACGTGTGATCAAGAACCGTCGCTTCCCATTCCGCAAACGTCGGCATATTTCTGCCTGAACTTCCGCACGCAACAAGTTCAATGGTCGGATCTACCCATTTCATCACTTTGGCCGCTTCACAAGCGATTCGTCCGTACTCAACGGCCGTCTTGTGGCCAATTTGCCACGGACCGTCCATCTCATTGCCTAGACACCATGTTTTAATTTTATGCGGCTCTTTATAGCCGTGGGAAATGCGCAAATCGCTGTAATACGAGCCCGACGGGTGGTTGCAATATTCAACCAAGTTGCGTGCCGCATCAATGCCGCGCGTCCCTAAGTTGACGGCCATATTCACTTCGGCTCCGACCATCTTGGCCCAATCGACAAATTCATTCAAGCCAATTTCATTCGTTTCCACTGACTTCCATGCCAAATCAAGCCGCCGCGGCCGCTTTTCTTTTGGCCCGACTCCGTCCTCCCAGTTGTAACCGGACACAAAATTCCCGCCCGGATAACGGATAATCGGCACTTGCAGCTCTTTGACCAGCTCGATGACATCTTGCCGGAAGCCATTTTCATCGGCCTGCGGATGGCCGGGCTCATAAATCCCTCCGTATACGGCACGGCCGAGATGTTCGATAAACGAGCCATAGATGCGTTTGTCGATTTCGGCGATTTTGAAATCTTTTTCGATGATCATGGTTGCTTTTTTCATCCCCATATCACTCATACCCCCTTCTATAGTCGATTACCCTTTCACTCCTCCAACCGTTAAACCAGAAATAAAGTAACGTTGGAAGAACATGAATAATACAATAATCGGAAGAATCGTTAACAGAGATCCCGAAATTAAAATATCATAGTTATTGCCATAAGGAGTTAACAACCCAGATAAACCGATTGGCAAGGTGAACATATCCTCCGTTCGTAGAATAATTGTCGGCCATAGAAAGCTATTCCAGTAACCCATTGCCTGTAAAATAGCCATCGCTCCAAACGCGGGCTTCATCAACGGAACCATAATGCTGAAAAAAATTCTAAATTCCGAACACCCATCTATTCTAGCTGCATCAAGCAATTCCTTCGGCAACCCTAACGCGTATTGTCTAAAAAAGAAAATAGCGATAGGGGCTACCATGGTAGGAACAATAACTCCCCAGTATGTGTTAATCATTTTGAAGGACACCATCAATTTGTATAAAGGTAACATCAAAATTTCAGTCGGAATCATCATGACAGTCAAGACAAGAATAAAAATTACATTTCTGCCCTTGAAATTGTATACTGCCAACGCATATCCAACCATAGAGGAAAATAGTAAAGATAACACAGTTCCGACCGCAGTAATAATCAAACTATTTTTATACCAAGTCAGATATTTTGCCCCTTCTTGGAAGAGGTAAATGTAGTTCTTGAATGACAGCAAATGTGCCTGTAATTTTAAATTTAACCCATATCTAAGCAGCTCCGTAGACGGCTTAAAGGATGCCAGTAATAACGCAAAAAACGGGAAGAGTGCGACAACAGCAAAAAGCGACAACATTAATACGACTACCGCCTTTGCAACTGGGTGAATTTTTGCTGTCTCTGTCATTCTCTATCCCTCCTTCCTGAAGGCTCCGGTAACCTTCAACTGAATAATATTAATAACAAATACGATGATTAGCAGCACAATCCCGACAGCAGAACCGAATCCCATATCATTGTTCATAAAGCCTTCTTGGTAAATATAACCTACTAAAGTAAGTCCAATATCACCAGGAGACTGATTTTGCCAAAACACAAAACTCTCCTCGTACATTCTAAACCCGCCAAAAATACTAATCGTTAACACATAAATTACCACTGGCTTTAAAAGTGGAAGTGTAATATAAAAAAACTTCCTAAATGCCCCAGCTCCGTCCATTTCTGCCGACTCATAAAGTTCCTTTGGGATATTTTGCAACCCCGAGAGAAAATACAAAATATTCACCCCTAGCCACTTCCAAGACGCTAAAAATACCATTAAAAACATTCCCGTTCCCCAATGCATTGTCCACTGCTGGGGCGGCAGCCCTAGCCATTTCAAAAGCGTATTCGCAGGAGCTGATTCCAACTCCCCGAAGATTAAACGGAACACTACACCAACTACGATAGTAGAAGTTAGAGCTGGTATAAAATAGGCAGAGCGAAAAAAATTACGTCCCGGTATAGCCTTAGAATTCAAGATGACCGCTAGCACTAAAGGAAGCGGGATCAGAATAATTAGTGTCCAAATAGTGTAAATTGTTGTATTACGCAAGGCTGCATAAAAATGCGGATTGAGTAATTTTTTGTAATTTTCTACCCCAATAAATTTTGTTTCTCCAGGTAATACTTCTTGAAAACTCATTATGATCGTCGAAATGGAAGGATAAAGGAAAAATAGTAAAAAGGACAGGATAAACGGTGATACAAAAATATACGGAGCAGCCTTTTGAGAAAAAATAATCCCGTTTCCTGTTCGTTTCCGGGGTACTGTTTGCATTGAGTAGACTGGTTTATTTTCCACCGCGATACCCCTCCCGATTTAATCGTTGTATCATCCCCGAGCCAAAAAACATAGAGTGGTGAGGGGAGACGTCGTGCCGCGGCATCAATCAAATCCCCCCTCTATCATTCAAGCTACTCCTGTTTATTGTTTTCTCATTTCATCTGCCACTTTTTTCAGAGCTTGCTCTGGGGACATGCTCTTTTCTTTTAAAACCTTGTACAAAACTGTTTGGACCACTAACTCATTCATTTTTGGAGTGTTTTCAGTCACTGTCGGCGAATTGATTTCGTCTTTCACACTCATAAGAACATCGAAAATATAATCTCCAAAGTATTCTGTATATTTATTCGGCTCTTTCAGCGCAGGATCACTCCAAACATCCCAACGAATCGGATCAAATCCAAGCTGTTTCCAAATTTGGATGTTAGCTTCCTTAGATAATTTAGCAAACGCTAAAAACTCCTTCGCCAGCTCTACATTCTTACATTGGTTAGTGATAGCGGTTCCAGTGCCGCCCATGCCTGCCGACCGCTTTCCATCTGCCGTCCATTTTGGCATCGGTTTAATGATTATTTTCCCTTTTAAATCTGGCATGTAGTCGGTAAACCGCACCATGTACCACATCGGCATCACAACAGATGCAGCCCCGCCTTTATTCATAAACCCATAATATTCTTCTGCATGATGGTTCCCACCCGGAGCAGCTATAGCAATTTTTTCATCTAACAGTTGTTTCAAAAATGTTAATGTTTTTATGTTGATATCTTTATCTAAAATTACCTTTCCGTCCTTATCGTAAAAATCAGATCCTTGTTGTACAACTAGGGGCCAGTAAGTCCATGGACCGTCTGTTTCAATTGTCATCATCGGCTTTCCTGTAGCGCTAACTACCTTCTTACCTGCCTCTCTAAAATCATCCCATGTAACGATTTCGTCGGGATTTACCCCTGCTTTATCCAATAATTCTTTATTATAGTAAATGACGGTCGCACCGACGTGAAAATCAATTCCATAGTACTTTCCATCTTTAGAGTAGATATCGAATCTTGATTGAATAGCTTTGTCTTTTACGGGGTCTATAATGTCATTTAACTCTACTAACTGCGGTTTTCCTTTTAAATAGTTGGAGAAACGAGAAATCTCAATATCTACAATGTCCGGCGCTCCTACTCCGGATTGCAAAGATAAAAGCAGTTTGTTATGCATGTCATCATACGGATAAGTGGTAGTTTCTAGCTGAATCTTTTTGTCAGGGTGTGTTTTATTCCACTCATCAGCCATAAACTCGAAAAACTTTGCATGTTGCTCTCCAAATGTCCATAATGTCAGTTTAGTGGCACCATTTGCGCCTTTGCTCGATTGACCAGAATTGCTTGAGTCACCTGAACAACCAGCTAAAAACGTTGATACAGCCATAAATAAGACTAGTAGCAATAAAGACCACTTTTTCATCGGTTTACCTCCCCCCTGATTTCAAGCGCGGGTCAACTACTGTTTACGCCATGTTGCTACTATCGTTGAAAACGCTTTTAAAACTAACCACCTCTCCTCCCTAGTTTATTTCAAATCCTTTTTATAAGGATTCGAAAACAATTTGGCCTTACAAATATTATGTTTTAGCCTGACCGTGTTTTATATTGTACGTATAACTTTTAACTTCATTGTACCATTGTGTATATTTTTTTCAATAAAAAATTTAAAAAAATTAAGAAATATTTTTATCCAAGTTAAATTGATGCCAAAAGTTGTCCATATAACTGCCCTTGCGTTGATTACTTTGCTTACACATTCAAGATCACCTCCTCTGTTAAATTGCCAACTTTTATATATGATAAAAACCAAGGACATGAGCCCTCCTTCCAGCCCATGTCCTTGGTGTCGTGCCGTATGGATTTGCACGCTTACACCTTACCGTCCCCGCCAGAATACTTCATTCCATCTTAGTTCGTTCTTGAATGAGGAGACGGACGTATGTTCATTGATCACGACGCATTCAATGCCGGTCATTTCCGCAAAGTCTTGCAATTGTTCTGTTGTAACCGCAAATGAGAAACACGTATGGTGGGCGCCGCCGGCTAAAATCCATGCTTCGGCCGAATCGCGCAACGACGGGCGCGGTTTCCATAAAATGCGGGCGACCGGCAATTTCGGCATGTCGTGTTCTGGTTTCACCGCATCGACTTCATTGACAATGAGACGGAAGCGGTGCCCTAAATCAATCAGGGAAGCATTGACCGCCGCGCCCTCGCCGCCGTCAAACACGAGGCGGGCTGGATCTTCTTTTCCGCCAATCGAAAGCGGATGAACTTCGATGCGCGGCCGCGTTGCCGCGATCGTCGGACATACTTCGAGCATATGAGCGCCGAGAATCAGTTCGTTGCCAGGCTCAAAGTGGTACGTGTAGTCTTCCATGAACGACGTCCCTTTGCCATCGGCCATCACTTTCATCAACCGGACGAGGGCGGCCGTTTTCCAATCGCCTTCGCCGCCGAATCCATATCCTTCTGCCATGAGCCGTTGAACCGCAAGTCCTGGGAGTTGCTTCATGCCATGCAAATCCTCGAACGTCGTCGTAAAGGCGGTGAAGTTGCCATCTTGCAAAAAGGCTTTTAACCCAAGCTCGATCCGAGCCTGCTCACGGATGGACTCGCGAACCGGTCCATCTTGACGGCCGGCAGGCACCATGTCATACAGTTCGGCGTATTCATCAAGCAGTTCGTTAATGCTTTGTTCAGAAACATCGCGAATCGATTGCACCAAATCCCCAACACCATAACCGTTGACCGACCAACCGAATTGAATTTGCGCTCCCACTTTGTCCCCTTCCGTTACCGCCACTTCGCGCATGTTATCGCCGAAACGGGCCACTTTGAGCTGGCGGCTTTCCGCAAAGGCGACGGCCGTCCGCATCCATTTCGCCAGCCGCTCGCGGACTTCTGGGTCTTCCCAATGACCAACGACCACTTTCCGGGCCACTCCCATTCTCGCACCGATAAATCCGTATTCCCGGTCACCGTGAGCCGATTGGTTTAAGTTCATAAAGTCCATATCGATGCTGTCCCATGGAATATCACGGTTAAACTGCGTATGAAGATGCAATAACGGTTTTCGCAACTCCAACAGGCCGCCAATCCACATCTTCGCTGGCGAGAACGTATGCATCCAAGTAATGACTCCGGCGCATCGTTCGCTCGCATTCGCCTCCAGGCAAACGCGCCGGATTTCCTCTGGCGTCGTCACGACTGATTTGAAAACGAATGGGAACGGAAACACCGAATCGCGATTCCATTCATTGACCATGATTCTTGAATGTTCTTGGACTTGTTTTAACGCTTCTTCTCCGTACAAGTGCTGGCTTCCTGTCACAAACCAAAATTCATAAGGCCGTAATGATAACATGATTGCCCCTCCCGATTCACGATAAAGTTATTGATTCTTTCGCCGCCCTTGCGGTTTCTTTCCAATGTTTAAGCCGCTTCATCACATCGTTTTCCCCGCGGCCGAAGTAGTCGTGCAGTTTCGAATATTCTCGATACAGCTGTTCATAAATGGCGACATTCTCCGGAATCGGTTTGAACGTCTCTTCACGCACTTTCCCCATGTTTCGTGCCGCTTCCACAATGGATTCATAACCGCCGTTTTCTTTGCCGGCCGCAACCGCTGCGAACATGGCAGCCCCGACTGCCGGGGTTTGCTTGGACGCCGCAATTTTAATCTCACGGTTGGTCACATCAGCATAAATTTGCATGAGCAACTTGTTTTTTTGCGGCAATCCGCCGCACGCGTACAGTTCATCTACGTTGACACCGTTTTCAACAAAGGCATCGATAATTTTGCGCGTGCCGAAGGCCGTTGCTTCAAGCAATGCGCGGTAAATCTCTTCTGGTTTCGTCAGCAACGTATAGCCGATGATCAGCCCGGTTAAATCGGTGTCGACCAATACGGAACGGTTCCCGTTCCACCAGTCTAACGCGAGCAGTCCGGTTTCCCCCGGCCGATAGGCAGCGGCTCGCTTTTCCAGCCACTCATGGACACTAACTCCCTCTTTTTCCGCCGCTTCTTTCACATAGGCCGGAACACCTTGTTCAACATACCAAGCGAAAATGTCGCCCACCGCTGACTGCCCGGCTTCATAGCCGAAATATCCCGGAATGATGCCATCCTCGACAACGCCGCACATTCCTTCCACATACTTTTCTTCCGTACCAAGCAACATATGGCAGATCGATGTGCCCATCGCCATCACCAGTTTGCCTGGTTCAACGACCCCGACACCCGGTACGGCCGCATGGGCATCGACATTGCCGACGGCAACGGCGGTTCCCGGAAGGAGGCCCATCATGGCCGCCATTTCCTTCGTCAGCACCCCTGCTCTTGTGCCGAGCGGAACGATCGAGCCGCGCAGTTTCGTTTCTGTTAAGTGTTCCAGCCGCGGGTCGAGCGCCCGGAAAAACTCCTTGCTCGGATAGCCGTCTTGTTTATGCCAAATCGACTTATAACCGGCCGTGCAGCTGTTGCGCACCAGTTGACCGGTCATTTTGAAGATCACCCAGTCGGTTGCCTCTAAAAAGAGATCGGTTTGGTCGTAAATATCCGGCGCTTCGTTCAGAATCTGCCAAATTTTCGCAATCATCCATTCGGATGAAATTTTACCGCCGTATCTCGGCAAAAACGCTTCGCCCCGTTTGGCGGCGATTTCATTGAGCAAGTTTGCCTCATCCTGAGCGGCATGGTGCTTCCACAATTTCACCCAGCTGTGTGGGCGATGTTTAAACTCCGGTTTCAAGCAAAGCGGCTCGCCGGAAGCATCGACCGGCAGCATCGTGCAAGCGGTAAAATCGATCCCAACCCCGATCACATCCGCCGGGTTGACCCCTGACTTTTGCAATACAGCTGGAACGGCGGTCGCCAACACTTCGATATAATCGCCCGGGTGCTGCAGTGCCCAGTCTGGTTCTAGTTGTACGTTCGATTCCGGCAACACTTCATCAATGACTCCGTGAGGGTACGGGGTGACATGGTCCGCAATTTCGTTTCCTTCCAGATCAACAAGAACGGCGCGTCCCGATTCCGTCCCATAGTCGATGCCGATGACATACTTTTTCCCCATCGCAGTCTCCCTCCCTTATTGGCCATAGTAAGCGTTTACGCCATGCTTGCGTAAATAATGGCGGTCAAGCAGCGACTGGCTGATCGGCTGTGCATTTGGATTGAGCATGTACGTTCTTGCCGCCATTTTCGCCACTTCTTCCAAAACGACAGCATTGTGGACGGCATTGGCCGGATCTTTGCCCCAAGCAAATGGTCCATGGCCATGCACCAAAACACCCGGTACTTGCAACGGGTCGAGAAACCGGAACGTTTCGGTGATCACTTTGCCGGTTTCAAGTTCGTACGCCCCTTGAATTTCCTCGCTGGTCATCGGCCGGGTGCACGGAATTTCGCCATAAAAATAGTCAGCATGCGTCGTCCCCAACGCTGGAATCCCTCTCCCGGCCTGTGCCCAAACAGTCGCCCAAGTCGAATGGGTATGGACAATTCCGCCGATTCCTGGAAATTGTTTATACAGCCAGAGATGGGTCGGAGTGTCCGACGACGGTTTTAAGGCTCCTTCTACCACGTTGCCGTTTAAGTCCACAACCACCATATCATCGATGGTCAGTTTGTCATACGCCACCCCGCTTGGCTTAATGACAACCAACCCGCGCTCCCGGTCAATCCCGCTCACATTTCCCCACGTAAACGTCACGAGGCGGTATTGCGGAAGCTGCAGATTGGCCTCCCATACTGATCGTTTCAGCTCCTCAAGCATGGCCTCCACTCCCTATGAAAAATCTCCTCACCTCCATTATAATATTGTACGTACAATTTTTCTATACTTTTTGTAAAAATACGAACATATTTTTATATTCCTTTTGTAGAGTTACGGATGATTAACTCAGGCTTATAAATCATATCTCCGATTTTTTCAGCGGCCGGCTGCTCGATCATTTGAATCAACAACCGCGCCGCTTCGATCCCCATTTCCGTTTTTGGATGGCGAATCGTTGTCAACTTCACTTCCGTCGCTGTCGCAAACGTCGAATCATCGAATCCGACAATCGAAATGTCATCAGGAACCGATAATCCTTGTTGGCGAATGACATCAAGAAGCAAAATCGCCAGCTCATCATTGTAGCAAACAAACGCTGTCGGCCGCTCCTCTTTCGGCCGTTGCAAAAACTCCCGCGCCACCTCAAGCGGTCTGGTCGTTTTCTCCTCGGTTGTGTAGGATAGAAGATACTCCGTCGCCACGGGCACCTCGTGTTGCTGATGGGCACGAATAAACCCCCGCAAACGATCCACCCCTTGCAAATCGTCCGTTTTAAAGAAACCAGCGATTCGGCGATGGCCTAAACGAATGAGGTGATCCGTCAATAAAAACCCGCCTTCTTCGTCATCCATTTTCACGCATGGACAGCTCACTTCCAAATAGCGGGCGTTGATCATCACATACGGAATATGGTGGTTGTTGAGCGACAAGTAGTAGCCTAAATTAGGGTTTCCTTGCGCGCTTTTCGTCGGCTCGATGATCAGCCCGCTCAACGGCTCTCGAATCATCTCCTCAAGCCGTTCTTTTTCTCTCTGTTTATCGTTATTTGTGCTCGCCAACAAAAGGCGGTACCCTTTTTCCCGCAACGTCTCTTCCGCACCGCGTACAATATGAGGGAAAATATAATCGGAGATATAGGTCGTCACGATCCCGATCGTTTTCGTGTCAACCTGTTCTTTCGGCTTCGGCCGGGACACAAATGTGCCGCTCCCTTGGATTTTGTACAGCCATCCTTCCTTCTCAAGCTCACCGAGCGCCTGCCGAACCGTATGGCGACTTAACTGAAACTGATTGGCGATTTCATGCTCAGTCGGAATTTTCTCATCCGGCTTTACCTTGCCTGAAACAATCCATGATAAAATTTCTTGCTTTAATTGCGCATATTTGGGCAGCGTTTTCTCCTTCATAGTCCACCTCAACGATAAAATAATGAGATATAAATTAATTTTATTATAGCAGTTTTTATTTGTCCGTATCATTGTGCTAAGAGCAGACGGCGGAAAATATATGAGGTGCCTGTACACGCCCTTTTTCGAACGAAAGAGAACAAGGGGAGAAAACGCTCCAACCTCCAAAACCACTTGAAATGTGACTCGACATACGGATCATATGAACCGATCGAACTCTTTTCGAGCATAAAAGCCTTTTGTCCGCCTTTTGACCATTTGACAAAAAAGCCAAGCAATGCGCTTGGCCCTTCGCTCTTGCATTAAGCGGCTTTGTTTTTGTTGTAAATATCAAAAGCGACAGCAATAAGCAATACAAGCCCTTTAATGGCCTGTTGCCAGTCAATCCCCAACCCTAACAACGACATGCCATTGTTCATCACACCCATCACAAGACCGCCGATAATCGCTCCCCCGATCGTGCCAACACCACCATAAGCGGATGCGCCTCCGATAAAGCATGCCGCAATGGCATCGAGTTCAAACAAGTTTCCTGCTTTTGGCGTCGCGGCATTAAGACGGGCGGCAAAAATCAGCCCGGACAAGGCAGCCAGCACACCCATGTTAACAAACACCCAAAATGTGACGCGTTTCGTTTTAATGCCGGACAATTGCGCAGCCTTCTCATTACCACCAATCGCATAAATATGGCGGCCGACGACCGTCCGATTCGCCACAAAGGAATAAATGATAATCAACGCGGCCAAAATCACCAAAATCGTCGGGATTCCTTCGTACGTGGCTAAAATATAAGTGAAAATCATGATCACAGCGGCGATCGCAGCGAGTTTCAACGCAAACATCGGCGCAGGAACGACGGCAAACCCATATTTCTTCTGGTTGTTTCGTTTTCTCCATTCCAGTGCAATAAACAAGAGGGAAGCAGCAACACCGATCACGATCGTGAACAGATGAATCGCTCCGCCATGAAATACGTCTGGGAGAAATCCAGAGCTCATGTTTTGAAATGTTTTCGGAAACGGAGCGATCGACTGTCCTTCCAAAATAACCATTGTCAACCCCCGAAACAGCAACATCCCTGCCAATGTAACAATGAACGATGGGATTTTTACGTACGCCACCCAAAAACCTTGCCACGCACCAATCAAGGCCCCGAGTAATAAACAAATGAGCATTGTCAACCACACTGATGTCTGGTGCTGAACCATCAGAATGCCGGCCAATGCCCCGACAAAAGCCGCGACCGATCCGACAGACAAGTCAATATGTCCAGTGATAATGACAAGCATCATGCCGACAGCCAGCACCAAAATATAACTGTTTTGCAAAATTAAGTTCGTAATATTCAATGGCCGCAACAAAATGCCCCCAGTTAACACTTGGAACAATAACATAATCAAAATGAGAGCGATCACCATGCTGGAACTTCTCATATTATTTTTGATCAACTGACCGAACGATAACCGTTGATTTTCTACAGATTGCCCCGAGGAATGATGCACTGCTTTCCGCATTGGTGCTTCCATTTTATGCTCCCTCCTGAATCGCTGTTTTCGTCATGAGCCTCATCAGTTTTTCTTGGGTCGCTTCTTCCCGTGGCACCTCGCCAGTGATTCTCCCTTCACTCATCACATAAATTCGATCGCACATGCCAAGAATTTCCGGAAGCTCGGACGAGATCATTAAAATGCCTTTCCCTGCATCGGCTAGCTGCTGAATGATTGTGTAAATTTCATATTTCGCGCCGACGTCAATTCCCCGTGTCGGTTCGTCAAGAATCAAAATATCGGGCTCAGCGAAAATCCACTTGCTCAGCACCACTTTTTGCTGATTTCCCCCACTAAGGGCTTCTACTTTTTGAAATACGCTTGGCGTTTTAATTTTGAATTGGTCACGAAATCGCTCCGACTCAACAATTTCTTGATTTTCATCAACGACCAAATGACTCGAGATTTTACTTAAACGTGAAAGGGTAATGTTTTTCCTGATATCTTCCATTAAGATAAGCCCGTTCCCTTTGCGGTCTTCTGTTACATAAGCAATTCCATTAGCAATGGCCTTGCTGACATCACTGACATCGATTTTGGACCCGTTTTTCCATACTTCGCCACTGATTTTCTTTCCGTATGACCGACCAAAGATGCTCATGGCCAATTCCGTTCGTCCCGCCCCCATGAGGCCAGCGATCCCGACAATTTCTCCTCTACGAATCGACAGATTGACGTCATCAATCACCTTGCGCTCGGAGTAAACGGGGTGATACACCGTCCAATTTTTCACTTCAAATATGACTTCGCCGATCTTCGGTGTTCTTGTCGGATAACGATTGGTTAAGTCGCGCCCAACCATTCCACGGATAATCCGGTCTTCGGTCACTTCATCATGTTTCATATCCAACGTTTCAATCGTTTTTCCATCCCGTAAAATCGTGATCGAATCAGCGACTTTAGCAATTTCATTTAATTTATGGGAAATAATAATGGCCGATAAGCCCTGTTGTTTCAATTCCAAAAGCAAATTCAGCAAGTTTTCGCTGTCATCTTCATTCAAAGCCGCTGTCGGCTCATCCAAAATAAGCAATTTGACTTCTTTGGCCAATGCCTTCGCGATTTCCACAAGTTGCTGCTTGCCGACACCAAGTTGGCCGACCGGTGTATGCGGTGACTCCTCTAATCCGACTTTCTGCAGCAGTTTTTTTGTTTGAGCAATCGTTTCATTCCAGTTAATGATGCCTTTTTTCGCTCGTTCATTCCCTAAAAAAATATTTTCGGCAATAGATAAATACGGAATCAAGGCCAACTCTTGATGAATGATAACAATTCCTAACTGTTCGCTCTGTTTAATATCTTTAAATCTACATACTTCACCTTTAAATAAAATTTCTCCGTCATACGTGCCGTACGGATAAACACCGCTCAACACTTTCATTAATGTCGATTTTCCTGCCCCGTTTTCTCCACAAAGCGCGTGAATTTCTCCTTCCCGCACCTTTAAGTTCACATTATCAAGCGCTTTTACTCCAGGAAATTGCTTCGTAATCCCCCTCATTTCTAAAATAAATTCAGCCATCTTCTGTTGCACCCCTTGTCAGAGAGTTACGGATATAAGGGGTTGCAGATCCCCCGAGTTCGACAGTGACTAGGCAAACAAAATGCCTCTAATCCCTTGATACCAAAGGGCTCAGAGGCATTTGGGCATACTTCGGGCGTGTATCTAGGTGCGAGGATGGATGCCTAGAATCTTCGG
>NZ_SDLA01000018.1:0-53744 GCF_013096845.1 Geobacillus sp. BMUD | reverse complement strand
CAAGATGAGATTTCCCACCGCCAAAAGCGGGTAAGATCCCTCGAAGATGACGAGGTCGATAGGTCCGAGGTGGAAGCGTGGCGACACGTGGAGCTGACGGATACTAATCGATCGAGGGCTTAACCTAAAGGGAAAAGCGGAGGCGAGCGGTTCGCCGCGACGGGCAAATGTTCTTCGCCCGCAGGGGCGCTTGCACCCCGAGGGAGAAGGTTATTTGACCCCGAGCGGCGGCGAGCCGGAGCTAGACAGTACGAAGCGCGGCTTCTTCCGACGGTTATCTAGTTTTGAGGGAATGAACTATTTCGATTGACAAATCCAACAGGATGGATATAATAATAACTGTCCAAGATGATCATCGTTGCCTAGTGGCTATGGCGGAGGGGAAACACCCGTTCCCATCCCGAACACGGAAGTTAAGCCCTCCAGCGCCGATGGTAGTTGGGGCCAGCGCCCCTGCAAGAGTAGGTCGCTGCTAGGCAATAATGAGCAGCCAGTTGCATTCGTGCAATTGGCTGCTTTTGTTTTGAGGAAAAAACGATAAGGACCCGCTCAATGTCTCTCTTCCTTTCATCTACTAGTATAGAATGTTAGCAATGTGGGAAACATAGAGGATGGGAGGTGGAGAGCGTGAGGACATCAATAGCCGATCGGAATCAACGCGAACATGTATGCATCGTTTGTGAACAGAAAAAAAAGGAAGGAATTTCCCTTTTTGGCCATTTTCTTTGTTTGGACTGCAACCGGGCGATTGTGCAAACGAATACGGATGACCCGAACTACTCGTTTTATGTGCGACAGTTGCGCAAAATGTTTACATCGAAAATTCACTCGTAATTGGGGCCTGCATTCGGGCCTGTTTTTATTTGCGATTGATGCGACTCGTGCGTTTTTTCGAGCGTTTGTGATACTATATGTTTGATGTTTCTCCTGCATATCCTGTGCATTTTGGCAGTCTGTGCCCGGACGATGGCTGTTCTGGGACGGACAGCAAGGAAAGAGGATGATGATGGATCAAACGAAAACCCCTTTATATGACGCTCTCATACACCATTGGGCGCGCCGTCCGGTTTCGTTTCACGTGCCGGGACATAAATACGGTGCGTTGTTTTCAAAACGAGGGAGAGATATGTTTGCGCCGCTGTTGGCGTTGGATGCGACGGAAATTTCCGGCTTGGATGACTTGCATCATCCTGAGTCGGTGATTGCTGAGGCGCAGGCGTTGGCAGCGGAGCTATATGGCGTTCGGGAGACGTTTTTCCTTGTGAACGGTTCGACGGCAGGGAATTTGGCCATGATCGCCGCCGTGTGTGATGGAAAGAGGAAGAAAGTGATTGTGCAACGCAATTGCCATAAATCGGTGATGCATGCATTGCAACTTATGGGGGCCACTCCTGTTCTACTTGCCCCGGAGTTTGATCGTGATGTGTGTGTCGCTTCGCACATTCGTCCTGAAGCGGTTAAAGAGGCGTTGGCGCTTCATGGCGATGTTGTTGCGGTTGTATTGACGAATCCAAATTATTATGGAATGGCCGTCGATTTGACGGAAATTGTCCGTCTAGTTCATGAACATGGCATTCCGGTGCTGGTTGATGAGGCGCATGGCGCCCATTTCGTTGTCGGTCCCCCTTTTCCGACATCGGCGCTTCGCTATGGCGCCGATGTCGTCGTGCAGTCGGCTCATAAAACGTTGCCGGCGATGACGATGGGAGCGTTTTTGCATGTAAACAGCGAGCGGGTTGATCTTGAACGGTTGAAATATTTTTTGCAGTTGTTTCAGTCAAGCAGTCCGTCTTACCCGATTATGGCGTCGCTCGATTTGGCGCGGAGCTATGTTGCCCAGCTCTCAAAAAGCGATGCGGCAACGATCGTGGCGGAAATTAAGGAGTTTAAAGCAGCCCTGGCCGATATTGACGGGGTGGCAGTCGTTTGTTCCCGCCATTTTGGCGTACAGACCGATCCGCTGAAAGTAACGGTGCAGACGCGTTGTTCCCTAACTGGGTATGAACTGCAGCGTCGACTTGAGCGCGAAGGAGTGTTTGTCGAGCTTGCTGATCAAATGAATGTGCTTTTTGTTTGCCCGCTGGCCGCAACTGGTGGACTTCAGAAGGCGGTGAAGAAAATCAAACGGGCGTGGCGTGATTTGCCGGATGGTGAGGTGCCGGTATGTGACGCTTCGCCTTTTCTCGGCCCACCGCTATCGGTTTTAGTCCCGTATGATGAACTGCGTTGTTTGCGGACAAAAGCCGTGGCGCTTGAGGAAGCTGAAGGACATATAGCGGCGGAAACGATCATTCCATATCCACCTGGTGTGCCGCTCGTGTGGGTCGGGGAACAGCTCGGCCGTGGCCATATTGAACAGATCCGCCAGCTTCTTTGCTATCGGGCACACATACAAGGCGGGAGCAGGCTGAAAGATGGTCAGTTGGTTGTATACGAATAGGAAGGATGGAAAGGATGCCGCGAGTGATGAACGGATGCTTTTTTTCGTTTGAAGGGCCGGAAGGAGCCGGCAAAACGACGATGATCAGCAAATTGGAATCGTTGTTGCGTGAGCGGGGGATTGACGTTGTGGCGACGAGGGAACCGGGCGGAGTGCGCATTGCCGAGGCAATTCGTTCAATCATTTTAAACCGCGATTATACAGAGATGGACGGGCGGACGGAGGCTCTTTTGTATGCGGCCGCGCGCCGGCAGCATTTGCTTGAGAAAATCGTACCGGCGCTTGAGGCTGGGTGCGTCGTCCTTTGCGACCGGTTTGTTGACAGCTCCCTCGCCTATCAAGGATTTGCCCGCGGGCTTGGCATTGAGGAAGTATGGAAAATTAATGAGTTCGCTATTGATGGATATATGCCGTCGCTGACGATTTATTTTGATCTCGATCCGCAAATTGGGCTTGAACGAATCCGGCGAAACCGCGGCCGGGAAGTAAATCGGCTTGACCTTGAAACGTTGTCTTTTCATGAGAAGGTGCGAGAAGGGTATCGGGAACTCGCCAGACGGTTTGGCGACCGCATTGTCGTCATCGACGCGAACCGCCCGCTTGATGATGTATTCTCCGAAACAACAGCAGTGGTGCTTTCCCGCTTGAAAGGAAGATGACAGCGCCATTTCCATGAATCCAACCGTGATGATTCCTAGCGGACATGATAGAATAGAAATAAGAAATAAGGAAGAGTGATGGCGATGCGATGGGAACAGCTAGCGAAACGTCAGCCGGTGGTGGCGAAAATGTTGCAAAGCGCCTTGGAAAAAGGGCGAATTTCTCATGCGTACTTGTTTGAGGGGCAACGGGGGACGGGTAAAAAAGCGGCCAGTTTGTTGTTGGCGAAACGTTTGTTTTGTCTATCCCCAATCGGAGTTTCCCCGTGTCTAGAGTGCCGCAACTGCCGGCGCATCGACTCCGGCAACCACCCCGATGTCCGGGTGATTGGCCCGGATGGAGGGTCAATCAAAAAGGAACAAATCGAATGGCTGCAACAAGAGTTCTCGAAAACAGCGGTCGAGTCGGATAAAAAAATGTACATTGTTGAGTACGCCGATCAAATGACGACAAGCGCTGCCAACAGCCTTCTGAAATTTTTGGAAGAACCACATCCGGGAACGGTGGCGGTATTGCTGACCGAGCAATACCATCGCTTGCTGGAGACGATCGTTTCCCGCTGTCAAGTGCTTTCGTTCCGGCCGCTGTCGCCGGTGGAGCTCGCCCAGGAACTTGTCGAGGAGCACGTACCGTTGCCATTGGCGCTGCTGGCTGCCCATTTGACAAACAGCTTCGAGGAAGCACTGGCACTTGCCCAAGATAGTTGGTTTGCCGAGGCGCGAACATTAGTGCTACAATGGTATGAGATGCTCGGCAAGCCGAAGCTGCATCTTTTGTTTTTCATCCATGACCGCTTGTTTCCGCATTTTTTGGAAAGCCATCAGCTTGACCTTGGACTTGATTTGCTTTTATATTTATACCGCGATTTGTTGCATATTCAAGCCGGACAAATGGACGGCGTGTTATACCGTGATCAGTTGGACCGCCTGCAACGATGGGCGCTTGCTTGCCCACAACGGCGGATCGTGGCTGGTATGGAAGCAATTTTACAAGCGAAAACGCGTTTAAATACAACCAATATGAGCACCGCGTTGCTTGTTGAGCAGCTCGTTCTTCAATTAAAGCGGTAAAGGAGGGAGAGCCGTTGTATACGGTAGTCGGCGTCCGTTTTAAAAAAGCAGGAAAAATTTATTATTTTGACCCTGGCGATGCCGTTATTCCCGTCGGCGAATTCGTCATTGTCGAGACGGTGCGAGGCATTGAGTATGGAAAAGTCGTCGTCGCCAATAAACAAGTTGACGAAAACGACATCGTGTTGCCGCTCAAAAAAGTGATCCGAGTGGCGAATGAGAAAGATAAATGGATTGTAGAAGAAAACAAAAAGGCGGCGCGCCAGGCGTACGACATTTGCTTGCGCAAGGTGGAAGAGCACGGGCTGGAAATGAAGCTTGTCGATGTGGAATATACGTTTGACCGCAATAAAGTGATCTTTTATTTCACTGCCGATGGGCGCGTCGATTTCCGCGAGCTTGTGAAAGACTTAGCGTCGATTTTCCGCACGCGCATCGAGCTGCGGCAAATCGGGGTGCGCGATGAGGCGAAAATGCTTGGCGGCATCGGGCCGTGCGGCCGTATGCTTTGCTGTTCGACGTTTTTAGGCGATTTTGAACCGGTGTCGATCAAAATGGCGAAAGATCAAAACTTGTCGCTCAATCCAACGAAAATTTCCGGGCTGTGCGGCCGGCTGATGTGTTGCCTGAAATATGAAAACGAAGAGTATGAGACGGCGAAAGAACAACTCCCGGATTTAGGGGAATATGTCGAGACACCACACGGCTTCGGCAAAGTCGTCGGCTTGAACATTTTAGAGCGGGTGTTGCAAATCGAGCTTCCAGAATTCGGAAGGGTCGTCGAATACACACTCGATGAGCTGATGAAAAACGGGACGTTGTCCATTCGCGTCGCAGATTAATTTGGGGTGGGGCCGGTGGAAAAAGTAGATAAAAAAGAAGTGTTTCGATCAGTGGCCAATATGGAAGAGCAACTTAGTTATTTTTACCGCGAGCTGGTTCAACTGAAACAGCGCGTAACGGAGCTGTTAGAAGAGAATCACCAGTTGCAAATCGAAAATGCTCATTTGCGCCGTCGACTTGAACAATTGTCAGAAGCATGGGAAGAAGCCAAACGAAAAGGGGACAAACATGGCAAAAAACTGATCGACATTGGCGAAGGGTATGACAATTTAGCCCGCCTTTACCAAGAAGGGTTTCATATTTGTCATATCCATTACGGAAGCGTTCGCACCGAGGGCGATTGTTTGTTTTGCTTGTCATTTTTGAACAAAAACTAAAGGCAGCGCCACCCTTTCCGTTTCGGAAAGGTTATTTTTTTCAATGGAGGGTCGTGCGTCATGGTGGAATTGCACGAGGATGAACGGCTCGATTATTTGTTTAACGAAGAGCTCCGCATCATTCAAAGTCCATCTGTATTTTCGTTTTCCCTTGATGCCGTGCTCCTTGCTCATTTTGCCTATATGCCGATTCAAAAGGGGCAGATTGTTGATTTGTGCACGGGCAACGGAGTGATTCCCCTCTTATTGAGCCGGCGAACAAAAGGGACGATCATCGGCATCGAAATTCAAGAACGGCTTTGCGACATGGCGAGGCGGAGTGTGCAATACAACGGGCTTGAAGGACAAATCGAGATCATACACGGCGACATTAAAGAAGCGCCGCAGCGGATCGGTTACAGCCGGTACGATGTCGTCACGTGCAACCCCCCGTATTTTCCAGCAGTCGGCAAAGATGAACTGAACAAAAATGAACATATCGCCATCGCCCGCCATGAAATTTATTGCACCTTAGAGGATGTGATCCGCGTCAGCAGCCAGCTGTTGAAGCAAGGAGGGAAGGCGGCGTTCGTCCACCGGCCCGGGAGGCTGCTTGACCTTGTGACGCTCATGCGCCAATACCGTCTTGAGCCGAAACGGCTCCGCTTTGTGTACCCGAAAGCGGGCAAAGAGGCGAACATGATTTTGATTGAAGGAACAAAAGATGCAAGCCCGGACTTAAAAGTGTTGCCTCCGCTTGTCGTGTATGATGAGAAGAACGAATATACCGAGGAGACGAAGCGTATCTTATATGGCATTATTTCATCTTAAAGGGGCGGAACAAGGATGCTTTGGCAGCAAAAAAGTTTTGTCGAACAAACGGAGCAAGGGACATTGTACATCGTGCCGACGCCGATCGGCAATTTGGAGGATATGACGTTTCGCGCGGTTAGGACGCTTCAGGAGGCTGACGTCATCGCTGCCGAAGACACAAGGCAGACGAAAAAGCTGCTCGCTCATTTCGACATTCATACGCCGCTCGTCAGCTACCATGAGCATAATAAATACGCGAGCGGCCGACAGCTTGTCGAATGGCTGAAGAAAGGAAAAACGGTGGCATTAGTGAGCGACGCCGGGATGCCCGGCATTTCCGATCCGGGCTATGAGCTTATTGCTGCGGCGCTTGCCGAACGCTGCCGCGTCGTCCCTCTTCCTGGAGCGAACGCGGCATTGACAGCGCTTGTCGCCTCCGGGTTGCCGACGAACCGCTTTTTGTTTGTCGGCTTTTTGGAACGGGCGAAAAAAGAGAAAAAAGAGCAGTTGCTGTCGTTAAAAACGGCGGCGGAGACGTTAATTTTTTATGAGGCGCCCCACCGCCTGAAAGAAACCCTCGCTCTCATGTATGATATATTCGGCAATCGGCGCATCGCTCTTGGCCGCGAGCTGACGAAACGGTTTGAGGAGTTCATCCGCGGTGATTTAAGTGATGCGGTCGCTTGGGCGGAAGAACATGACATCCGGGGCGAATTTTGCCTCATTGTCGAAGGGGCGCGAGATGGACATAAACAAGAGCAAGAGGCAGAGGAATGGTGGCAGCCGCTTTCGCTTGTCGAACATGTCGATTATTATATTCGCGAGCACAGCCTTTCCGTCAAAGAGGCGGTGAAACAGGCGGCCAGTGATCGAAACATGTCGAAACGTGACGTTTATCGGCAGTATCATCAACAGCAAGAAGAAAAAAAAGAGTTTCTCTGAAGCCAGAGAAACTTTTTTATTCTTTTTCTTTGTCCGCTGCTGCTTCTAGATGCTGTTGGATCTCCTGCAGCAAAATTTCCGCGCCTTCGCGGCTTAAAATGATTTTGCCGCCGGCCAGTTTGAAGTTGTCGTCCGACACTTCGCCGGTGACGACACACGTCATGTTCGGCTTATACTTTTTCAAAATGATGCGGTCATCGTCAACATAAATTTCCAACGCATCTTTTTCGTTAATATCCAACGTGCGTCGCAGTTCAATCGGAATGACGACGCGTCCTAACTCATCGACTTTACGCACAATCCCTGTCGATTTCATCGTCGATTCTCCTCTCCGCAAAAAAGTTTTTTGTCGTTTATTCGTCAATATTCGACAAATTTCCTACAACCTAATCATATCAGTGTTTCCATTAAGCGTCAATCCTTTAATATGTAAAATTTAAAAAAAATGTATATTGTTATTTCAAAAAAAAGTTTGTTTAGAGAGAAAGGAGAAAACGAATGAATTTGCCCTTCTAAAATCTATCCTTGTATAACGAGTTCGCAGCGATGGTTGAAAATGCGGCCGTATTTTTGCTGGTTTGGGTATATTTTTTCAGCCCACGAGAAATAGATGTTTTTGTAGAATGAAAAAATTATGTAAAATAAAAGTAACGCCGCTCTCGTCGCCGGACGGGGGCTTTTGTGTTCAACAGTACGAGGGAGGGCCTAACCGATGGAGAAAAAAACGTTTTATTTGACGACGCCGATTTATTACCCGAGCGACCGTCTGCATATCGGTCATGCTTATACAACGGTAGCGGGGGACGCCATGGCTCGCTATAAACGGATGCGCGGCTATGATGTCATGTATTTGACAGGCACCGATGAGCATGGGCAAAAAATTCAGCGCAAGGCGGAAGAAAAAGGAGTAACACCGCAACAATACGTCGATGAGATCGTGGCTGGCATTCAAGAGCTGTGGAAGAAGCTTGACATTTCCTACGATGATTTTATTCGTACAACACAGGAGCGGCATAAAAAAGTTGTCGAACAAATTTTCGCCCGTCTTGTCGAACAAGGCGATATTTATTTGGGTGAATATGAAGGCTGGTATTGTACGCCGTGCGAATCGTTTTACACGGAGCGGCAGCTTGTGGAAGGCAACTGTCCGGACTGCGGTCGGCCTGTTGAGAAAGTGAAAGAAGAGTCCTATTTCTTCCGGATGAGCAAATACGTCGACCGCTTGTTGCAATATTACGAAGAAAATCCCGATTTTATCCAGCCGGAGTCGCGGAAAAATGAGATGATTAACAACTTCATTAAGCCGGGGCTTGAGGATTTGGCTGTGTCGCGGACGACGTTCGATTGGGGCATTAAAGTGCCAGGCAATCCGAGACATGTCATCTATGTCTGGATCGACGCGCTTGCCAACTACATCACCGCGCTCGGCTACGGCACGGACAACGATGAAAAGTTCCGCAAATATTGGCCGGCGGACGTCCATTTGGTCGGCAAAGAGATTGTTCGTTTCCATACGATTTATTGGCCGATTATGTTGATGGCGCTCGGCTTGCCGCTGCCGAAAAAAGTATTCGGCCATGGCTGGCTGCTCATGAAAGACGGGAAAATGTCGAAATCGAAAGGCAATGTTGTCGACCCAGTAACGCTCATCGACCGGTATGGGCTTGATGCGCTTCGCTATTATTTGCTGCGGGAAGTGCCGTTCGGCGCTGATGGCGTGTTTACGCCGGAAGGATTTATTGAGCGCATCAACTATGACTTGGCCAACGACTTAGGCAATTTGTTGCACCGTACCGTAGCGATGATCGAGAAATATTTCGGCGGCGTTATTCCGCCATACTGCGGGCCGAAAACACCGTTTGACCAAGAGTTGACGCAAACGGCGCGCGAAGTGGTGCGTCAATATGAAGAGGCAATGGAGGAAATGGAGTTTTCCGTCGCTCTCGCCGCTGTTTGGCAGTTGATTAGCCGGACGAACAAATACATTGATGAAACGCAGCCATGGGTATTGGCCAAAGACGAACAGAAACGGGATGAACTTGCCGCCGTCATGACCCACTTGGCTGAATCGCTCCGCCATACGGCGGTGCTGCTCCAGCCGTTTTTGACGCGCACGCCGGAGCGCATGTTCGCTCAGCTCGGCATCACTAATCATTCCTTGAAAGAATGGGACAGCTTGTACGATTTTGGCCTCATTCCGGAAGGGACAAAAGTGCAAAAGGGAGAACCGCTCTTCCCGCGCCTTGACATCGAAGCGGAAGTGGAGTACATTAAGGCGCATATGCAAGGAGGCAAATCGGCTGCCGAGCCGGTAAAAGAAGAGAAAAAAGCAGCGGAGGCGGCAGAAATTTCAATTGACGAGTTCGCCAAAATCGATTTGCGTGTCGCTGAAGTCATCCATGCCGAACGGATGAAAAACGCCGATAAGCTGTTGAAGCTTCAGCTTGACCTTGGCGGCGAGAAGCGGCAAGTGATTTCCGGCATCGCCGAGTTTTACAAGCCAGAAGAACTCATCGGCAAAAAAGTCATTTGCGTTGCCAATTTAAAACCAGCCAAATTGCGCGGCGAATGGTCGGAAGGCATGATTCTAGCCGGAGGCAGCGGCGGGGAATTTTCGCTGGCGACGGTTGATCAACACGTGCCGAATGGAACGAAAATCAAATAACCGTTTGCTTGGCAGGGGGTGTTGCGCTTGACACCTCCTTGTCGCTATTTTGTAATGGAAATGTTAACGAAATGTGACGTATGTAACCAATTTCTATGCTACACTTAACATCAAGGTGGAAAAGAGGGCATTGGTATGTTGTTTGATACGCACGCACATTTGAATGCGGTCCAATACGAAGAAGATTTGGAACAAGTGATTGAACGCGCCCGCGATGAAGGGGTTTCACACATTGTTGTCGTCGGATTTGACCGTCCGACGATCAAGCGCGCGATTGAGCTGGCCGAGCGGTATCCGTTTATTTATGCCGCGGTTGGTTGGCACCCAGTCGATGCGATCGAAATGACTGATGACGACTTGCAGATGCTTGAACAGCTCGCTGCCCACCCGAAAGTCGTGGCGCTCGGCGAGATGGGGCTTGACTACCATTGGGATAAATCGCCGAAAGACGTGCAACAAGAGGTGTTTCGGCAGCAAATCCGGCTGGCGAAAAAGGTGAAGTTGCCGATCATCATTCATAACCGTGAGGCGACGGCGGATATTTTAAAAATTTTGCAGGAGGAAAACGCCGCTGAAGTCGGCGGGATTATGCATTGCTTCAGCGGCAGCGTCGAGGTGGCCAAACAGTGCATGGACATGAATTTTTTCATTTCCCTTGGCGGACCGGTCACGTTTAAAAACGCGAAAAAACCGAAGGAAGTGGCGAAGGAGATTCCGCTCAGCCATTTATTGATCGAAACCGACTGTCCATATTTAACGCCTCACCCTTTCCGCGGCAAACGAAACGAGCCGAGCTATGTCAAATACGTCGCCGAGGCGATTGCCGAGATCAAAAATGTTTCTTTTGCCGAAGTAGCGGAAACAACGGCGGAAAATGCCAAAAAATTGTTCGCCATAGACCGCTAAAATTAGGCGTCAGATCATGGGGAGGCTTGTCGAAAAAGGGGCGAAAACGAAAAAGTTCTACAAATTCGGTGAAAATGCGCCAATGGTCTGTCGACAAGTCTTCCTTCCTTTTTCACTGAATTTTCTGCATAATAGAGTATGCTCGTGCGTACATGTTAAAGGGAGAGGGGAATTCCGCAGGAAAAGGAGGCGTTCATCTGATGTTGCCAAACGGGAGGAAATGGCTGGACTTATGGAGGAAAAACGTGACCGTCACAGCGGGTGGGTTTCTCGCCATCTCCGCGACGACAGGAGTTGCTGGATATGAGATGGCCAAGGATGATGTGACGCTGATCGCCAATGGAGAAAAACAGGAGATTCGCACTCATGCCAAAACAGTAAAAGAACTGCTGGCGGAGCAAAACATTCAGCCGCGCAAAGAAGATTATGTTTATCCGTCCCTGCATTCGCCGATCACCGACGATCTCCATATTGTTTGGGAAGCGAGCAAAGAAGTGACGCTGACAGTCAATGGAAAAAAGAAAAAGATATGGACGACAGCTGATACAGTTGCGGAGCTGCTCCGTTCGCAGCACGTAGCGGTCGGGCCGCATGACAAAGTGGCGCCAGCGCTTTCGGTGAAAATTCAAAAAGGCATGGACATCGGTGTTGAAAAGGCGTTTCCCGTCTACGTCAATGTCGGCGGTAAACAACAGCAGGTATGGACAACTTCGACTACGGTCGCTGACTTTTTGAAGCAGCAAGGGATTCAGCTAGGCCAACTTGATCGGATAGAGCCCTCCTTGCATGAAACGGTCAAAGAACAGATGACCATTCGTGTGATCCGAGTAAAAAAAGTCACCGATGTAGTGGAAGAACCCGTCGACTTTGCCGTGGTGACAAAACGGGACGACTCATTGCCGAAAGGAGAACGGCGCGTCATTCAGCCTGGAGAAAAAGGAACGGTGCAAAAAACGTATGAGGTTACGTTGGAAAACGGCAAAGAAACCGCGCGCAAGCTGATTGCTGCGAAGATGGTAAAAGAAAGCAAGGCGCGCATTGTCGCCATCGGCACGAAAACGGTGCGCCCGGTTGCCGCGCCCGACCGTCCGTCCTCGCGCGGCTCGGACCATGCCGCGAAGGAATTTTACGTCACTGCCACCGCCTACACCGCCTATTGTGCAGGCTGTTCAGGCATAACAAGCACGGGCATCAACTTGCGCAAAAATCCTTCCGCTAAAGTGATTGCAGTCGACCCGTCCGTCATCCCCCTTGGGTCGAAAGTGTATGTGGAAGGATACGGATATGCCATTGCCGCTGACACCGGCTCAGGCATCCGTGGATATAAAATTGATGTGTTTTTCCCGGAACGGTCGGATGCGTTTCGTTGGGGCAGAAAGCGCGTGAAAATACGGGTATTGCCGTAGAGATGCGATGGGAGAACGAAGCGGAGGGTTTTTTCCCTCTGCTTTTTTTCGCTATAATGGCATTGTGCCGCGACAGCGCGCGCCGTTTCTGTTAAATTAGACGATGCAAACGGAAAAAAGTTTCAGGGAAATTCAAAAAATAATTCAGGGAATGAAGCGGCTTTCGGCGATGATCCGCCTTACTTTTGATTTTACCGGAAAGGAGGCATTGCAGAAATAGGAAAAAGGGATGATTCCGTTGTTTCTGCAATGGGAGGATGAAGATCAAAGAAGTGATCGTTGTGGAAGGAAAAGATGATACGGCGGCGATCCGGCGCGCCGTCGATGCCGATACAATCGAGACAAACGGAGCAGCGGTGGGCGCGGATGTCATTGAGCGGATCAAGCTGGCGAAAGAGCGCCGCGGCGTGATCATTTTTACCGATCCCGATTTTCCTGGTGAAAAAATTCGCCGCACGATTGCCGAACAGGTGCCGGGGTGCAAGCATGCCTTTTTGCCGCGCGAGGCGGCCAAAGCGAAAAACGGCAAAGGGGTGGGGGTTGAGCACGCATCTCCCGACGAAATCCGTCAGGCGCTCGCCAATGTGTATGAAGAGGCGCCGGATTGGAAGGAAGAAATTACGTTTGCTGAACTGGTCGAGGCTGGGTTGATCGGCGGCGCGATGGCGCGCCGGCGGCGGCAACGTCTCGGGGAGGAGCTGAAAATCGGCTATGCGAACGGCCGGCAGTTTCATAAGCGGCTGCAAATGTTCCGCATTTCCCGTGACGCTTTTTATGCCGCGTTAGCGCAAGTGATGCAGGAGGAGACGGACGATGCATAAAGATATTGCAACACCGGGGCGGACGAAAGAAATTTTGGAGCGATATGGCTTTTCGTTTAAAAAGAGCCTTGGACAAAACTTTTTGATCGATGCGAACATTTTGCGGAAAATCGTGGATGTTGCCGACATCTCCCGCGATACGGGGGCGATCGAAATTGGACCGGGTATCGGAGCGTTGACGGAGCAATTGGCGAGGCGGGCGAAAAAAGTCGTCGCTTTCGAAGTCGATGGCCGGCTGTTGCCCATTTTGGCTGATACGCTATCCCCCTATGACAATGTGTGCATCATCCATCAAGATGTATTAAAGGCTGATTTGCACACCGTCATCGCCAAGGAATTGGCCGATGTAACCGATCGGATGGTTGTCGCCAACTTGCCGTATTACGTGACAACGCCAATCATTATGAAGCTGCTCACCGATCGGCTGCCTATCCGCGGCATGGTCGTCATGTTGCAAAAAGAAGTGGCGGATCGTCTCGCCGCCAAGCCAGGAACGAAAGATTACGGCTCGCTGACGATCGCCGTGCAATATTATACCGAAGCAGAAGTTGTCATGACCGTGCCGCGCACCGTCTTTATGCCGCAGCCGAATGTCGATTCCGCCGTCATCCGGCTTGTGAAGCGGCAGCATCCGCCTGTTGTTGTCAACGATGAAGGTGTGTTTTTTCAAGTGGTGCGGGCAAGCTTCGCCCAGCGCCGCAAAACGCTGTTCAACAACTTGATAAACAATTTGCCGGGAGGAAAAGAGAACAAAGAGCAAATTGAACGAGCGCTCGCTGCTTTGGGCATTGACCCGCGCCGCCGCGGGGAGACGCTTGACATCGCTGAGTTTGCTTCATTAAGCAACGCGTTGACACCGCTTTTCAGCAAATGAAGGAGTCGCAAAGCAAGCGCTACTCCGGGGGCAGCGGTCTTTTCGTCAACCATCCAAACAGGCGTCTATCACCTATTGTCCGCACGTGCATATCGTATGGGTGACAACGATTATGCAATGGAGTGAGCGGTGATGGACGTCATTAAAATCGGCGATATTGTCGCCCGAAAGTCTTACCAATGTGATTTATTGTTCCGAGTCATTGATATGAAAGAAAAAAACGGCGAGTGGGAAGCGATTTTGTATGGTGAGGATGTGCGCCTCGTCGCGGACGCTCCGTGCAGTGATTTAGTCGTCATCGATGAGCAGGAGCAACAGGAACGGAAGAAGCGGGAAATCGAGCTGATCGAACAATCGTACCGACTTTTTCGCCAAGATTATCAGGCGATCAAGCAAAAAGTCGAATATCGGGCGACCGGCGGATACCGGGTGGAGAAAGATTTTTTTCAAATTCCGGGGCGCGTTCTCCATTTGGATGGCGACCCGTTATATTTGCGCAAATGTATGGATTTGTATGAACGGATCGGCGTGCCGGTGCACGGCATTTATTGCGAAGAAAGCGAAATGCCGGAAAAAGTTGGCTATTGGATCGAGCAGTTTCGTCCGGATATTTTAGTCATCACCGGGCATGATTCGTATTCGAAGTCAAAAGGAAAGGTGCATGAGTTAAAAGCGTACCGCCATTCGCGCCATTTTGTGCAAACGGTGAAAGAAGCGCGCAAAAAAGTGCCTCATTTGGACCAACTGATCATTTTCGCTGGCGCCTGCCAGTCGCACTTTGAGTCGCTCATCCGCGCTGGGGCAAATTTTGCCAGTTCGCCAGCACGGGTGAACATTCATGCTCTGGACCCTGTCTATATCGTTTCGCGCCTCAGCTTCACCCCGTTCACCGAAACGGTCGATGTATGGGATGTGCTGCGCAACACGTTAACCGGGGAAAAGGGGCTTGGTGGGGTGGAAACGAAAGGCGTGCTCCGCACCGGGATGCCGTTTCGCCTCATTGAGGATCGAGAGGAAAACCGCCGCAATTGATGGGCGGTTTTTTTATACGTCCGTCGTATTTTTTTACAAAAAAGTTCCACATTGTACATAAAAAGAAGGATATTGTAGAAAAATATACATTGACAGAAATAAAAACACCCTGATATAATCTTTAATTTTGACTTTGGACGTCATTTTTGTTACAATTACAAATAGTGAGGTGGATGATGAATGCCAAAGACTTTATCCGATATTAAAAAAACGCTGGATTCCAATATCGGGAAACGGTTGACGCTGCGAGCCAACGGCGGACGCAGAAAAATGATTGAGCGTTGTGGTATTTTGGCGGAAACATATCCATCCGTATTTGTCATTGAGCTGGATCAAAAAGAGAATTCGTTTGAACGCGTATCGTTCAGTTACGCCGATGTATTGACAGAGACGGTAAAGTTGACGTTTTGGGATGATGAGCAAGCAGGGGGGCAGTAGACAGATTTGTTTGCTGCTTTTTGTTTTTGTCTGAAATAGGTGGACATAGAGCCGTTTCCTTTGCTTCATACTAAAACTGTCGCAGCCGTCCTTTGCTTTGCCAAATGCCGGGCTGTTCTGCTGATACACCACGCCAATGAACATGGAAAGGGGTTGCTGACATTGGGTCGACGCCGCGGGATTATGTCGCAACGTTTGAAGGAAGAGCTGGCGAAAGAGCTGGGCTTTTACGATGTCGTGCAGCGTGAGGGATGGGGCGCCATCCGCGCGAAGGACGCAGGAAACATGGTCAGATTGGCGATTGAACGGGCGGAACGGCAGCTGGCCGGAACAACGGAATAGGGGCCGGCAGAGGGGCGTGTTGCGGCGAGGGTGTCCCGAACGGGGCACCTTTTTTGTATACATATATTGTTTGGCGTCGTCGCCAGAACATGGTAATATGATAAAATGGGTTGACGAAAGAAAGGCGGATGAGACGGGACAAAGACGGCGGAGATGGAAAACAGACGATGGATACTGATCCGCTTATTCATGATTGCGCGTGGAAGTAGGTGAGGATGAGTGAGGTTGTCGATAAAAGCGCCGGCGAAAATCAATTTGTCACTCGACGTTCTTTATAAGCGCCCGGATGGTTACCATGAAGTGAAAATGGTGATGACGACGATCGATTTGGCCGATCGCATTGAGCTTGTCGCGCTGCCGGAGGAGGATGCGATTCGCATCGTTTCGCAAAACCGCTTTGTGCCGGATGATTGTCGCAACTTGGCGTATCAGGCGGCGAAACTTCTTAAAGAGACGTTTTCCATCCGCCAAGGGGTGGCCATTTCCATTACGAAGCATATTCCGGTGGCCGCCGGATTGGCGGGGGGAAGCAGCGATGCGGCGGCGACGCTGCGCGGGTTGAACAAGCTTTGGCAGCTTGGATTAACGATGGATGAACTGGCAGAACTAGGGGCGAAAATCGGCTCGGATGTCGCATTTTGCGTCTACGGCGGAACCGCCTTGGCGACGGGGCGCGGGGAAATCATCACTCCGATCGCTTCCCCGCCGCCGTGCTGGGTTGTGTTGGCCAAGCCCCCGATCGGTGTGTCGACGGCGGAAGTGTACCGAAACTTGGAGCTTGAGCGTGTCAGCCATCCAGACGTCGATGCGATGGTGAGCGCGATCGAGCGACAAGATTATGCGGCGATCTGCCGGTTGGTCGGCAATGTTCTTGAGGAAGTGACGTTGAAAAAATATCCGGAAGTCGCGCATATTAAAGAACAAATGAAGCGGTTTGGCGCTGACGCGGTGCTGATGAGCGGCAGCGGGCCGACCGTGTTTGGGCTGATCGAGCATGATTCCAGAATGCAGCGGGTATACAATGGGTTGCGCGGCTTTTGTGACCAAGTGTTTGCAGTGAGAATGTTAGGAGAACGGCATTCTCTTGATTAAACACGTACATTTTTGTTAAAATATATTTATAATATTCGGTTTCGGGAGGTCGGCTATGAAGCTAAGGCGAAGCGGCCGTTTAGTTGATATGACGCATTATCTTCTTGAACGGCCCCATCAGCTCATTCCGCTGACATTTTTTGCAGAGCGGTACGAATCGGCCAAATCCTCGATCAGCGAAGATTTGGCTATCATTAAGCAGACGTTCGAGCAGCAAGGAATCGGAACCGTTCGGACACTGCCCGGCGCTGCCGGCGGCGTACAATACATTCCAAAAATGGCTGCCGAGGAAGCGGAAGAAGTGGTTGCGTATTTGTGTGAACAACTGTCGCGTCCGGATCGGCTTCTTCCCGGAGGATATTTGTATATGACCGACATTCTTGGCGATCCTCGTATTATGAATAAAATCGGCCGCCTTTATGCATCGATGTTTGCCGACCGTCCGGTGGATGTCGTCATGACGATCGCCACCAATGGGATTCCGTTCGCGTATGCCATCGCCAACTTTTTGTATGTGCCCGTTGTCATCGTTCGCCATGACAATAAAGTGACCGAAGGACCGATGGTGAGCATCAATTACGTATCCGGCTCGTCGAAACGCATCCAAACGATGGTCCTATCGAAGCGCAGCTTAGCGGAAAGAGCCAATGTGCTCATCGTCGATGATTTTATGAAGGCGGGGGGGACGATCAATGGCATGATCAGTTTGTTGCAGGAGTTTAACGGCAATGTCTCCGGCATCGGCGTGCTCGTGGAGTCGGAAGAAGCAAAGGAGCGATTGGTTGATGAATACATTTCACTCGTCAAACTGTCTGAGGTAGATGTAAAAGAAAAGCGAATCTCTGTTAAGGAAGGCAATTACAAAGCGTTTTTGTAGCAGCTTGCTGTTTGATAAGAAAAATTAAGAAAGGAGACTGGCTAATGAGAAAGGTAGAGACAACGAAGGCGCCGCAAGCGATCGGCCCGTATTCGCAAGGGATCATCGTCAACAACATGTTTTACAGCTCCGGGCAAATCCCGCTCACTCCAGAAGGGGAACTGGTGAAAGGCGACATTCAGGCGCAGACGCATCAAGTGTTCCAAAACTTGAAAGCCGTATTGGAAGCGGCCGGAGCTTCGCTCGATACGGTGGTGAAAACGACCGTGTTTTTGAAAAATATGGATGATTTTGCGGCGATGAATGAAGTGTACAGCCAATACTTCCCGAACCATAAGCCGGCGCGTTCATGCGTGGAAGTAGCCCGGCTGCCGAAAGATGTCCTTGTCGAAATTGAAGTTGTCGCCCTCGTTCCGTGACGAGGGATCCACTTTTTCCCTGCCTAAAATTTATAAAAAATTTTTTGAAAAAAAGAAGGAAATGACCAAGACATGTGGAATTAATTACATCGACTCTCATATAGGGAAAAGGTGGGTGAGCATAAATGGAAGTGACAGACGTAAGATTACGCCGCGTCAATACCGAAGGACGGATGAAAGCGATCGCCTCCATTACGTTGGACAACGAGTTCGTCGTCCATGACATCCGCGTCATCGACGGAAACAATGGGCTGTTCGTTGCGATGCCGAGCAAACGCACGCCGGACGGTGAGTTCCGCGACATCGCACATCCGATCAATTCCGCCACGCGCGGGAAAATCCAGGAGGCGATCCTCGCTGAATACCACCGCCTCGGAAAATTGGAAGAAGAACTTGAAGAAGCAGGCGCTTCGTAAACATATGGAAAGGGGGCTTAGGTGAAATTCACCAAGCTCTCTATTTTTTTGCCAACCGCATTGTTTCCTTGAAAAGTGCCGTTGATTCATATATATTCAATTATGGGTGAGCTACTCCCACTTCGCTTTGCTTGAAGTGGGAGCTTCTCCATTCCACGACGAAAGCGTTCTTTTGTCTCTCTGAGCGTGACTTCGGGTCGTCCCAACCCTAGGCATCCGACGATTCGAAGTTCTTTCGCGCTTCGGATGGTGGACGCATGGAAGGCTTAGACTGGTTTTCGCATTCAATGTTCTCCATGCAACTTCCTATATCCAATTCACAAAGAACATGATATACCTTGATTTTATCATGTGTTTTGGCTGACGCCAACCGACATTGATCTCCCGCTGATCGTTGGGTTGCGCCCTTCACGCGCTTGAAGCGGGAATCTTCTCTCGGAACTATGATTAAAAGGGTAATTGGAGGCCTTTTACATGAAGCGATATGCGGTCATTTTGGCGGCCGGACAAGGGACGAGGATGAAATCCAAGTGGTATAAAGTGCTTCATCCCGTTTGCGGCAAGCCAATGGTTCAGCACGTCATCGACCAAGTGTCGAAGCTTGGGGTGGAAAAAACGATTGCGGTAGTGGGATTTGGAGCCGAACAAGTGAAAGAACAGCTCGGCTCCCAGTGTGAATACGCCTTGCAGGAGGAGCCACTCGGGACGGCGCATGCGGTGATGCAGGCGGCTCCGCATTTGCGTGGTCTTGAAGGAGTGACGATTGTCGTCTGTGGGGATACGCCGCTCATCACCGCTGAGACAATGAAGATGCTCATCGAGCATCATATGGCCGCCAAGGCGAAGGCGACCGTATTGACGGCCATCGCTGATGATCCGTCCGGATATGGCCGCATTGTCCGCAACGAGGCTGGCCATGTCGAGAAAATTGTCGAACATAAGGATGCGAGCGAGCAAGAGCGGAACATCCGTGAGATTAACACAGGAACGTACTGTTTTGACAATGAGACACTGTTTCAAGCGCTTACAAAGGTGACGAATCAAAACGCTCAAGGCGAATATTATTTAACGGATGTCATTGAAATTATCAAAGCGGACGGCGGTGTGGTGTCCGCCTATCAGGCGCCTTCGTTTGAAGAAACGATCGGCGTCAACGATCGCATCGCCCTCGCTGAAGCGGAGCGGATCATGCGTGCTCGCATTTGCCGTCAGCATATGAAAAACGGGGTCACGATCATTGATCCGGCTTCCACGTATATTTCCGCCGAGGCGGTGATCGGGCGCGATACAGTTATTTACCCCGGCACGGTGATTGAAGGCGAGACAGTGATCGGTGAAGACTGCATCATTGGACCGAATTCGGAAATTAAAAATTGCTATATCGGCCATCGCACATCGATTCGCCATTCGGTCGCCCATGACAGCGAGATTGGTTCTGATGTGACGATCGGCCCGTTCGCCCATATTCGCCCGCTGTCAAAAATCGACGATGAGGTGCGGATCGGCAATTTCGTCGAGGTGAAAAAGTCGACGTTTGGCAAAGGAAGCAAGGCGTCGCACTTGAGTTATATTGGCGATGCTGAGGTCGGCGCCGATGTCAATCTTGGCTGTGGGTCGATTACGGTCAACTACGACGGTGTGAATAAGCATATGACTAAAATCGAAGACGGCGCGTTTATTGGTTGCAATGTCAACTTGATTGCACCGGTTACGGTAGGACAAGGCGCTTATGTCGCCGCTGGATCGACGATCACGAATGATGTCCCCGGTCGTGCACTTGCCATTGCCCGCGCCCGGCAAGTCAATAAAGAAAATTATGTCGATCGCCTGCCAGGCAAGAAAAAATCTTAGCGGAGGTCTATCATGTCTGACTGTCAGCATCAATTAAAATTGTTCGCTCTGAACTCGAACATGAAGTTGGCGAAGGAAATTGCAGAAGTCATGGGAATCGAGCTCGGCAAATGTTCCGTTTCCCGTTTCAGCGACGGGGAAATTCAAATCAACATTGAAGAAAGCATCCGCGGCGACGATGTGTTCGTCATTCAATCGACGAGCGTGCCGGTCAATGAGCATTTGATGGAGTTGCTTATCATGATCGACGCGTTAAAGCGCGCCTCGGCCCGCACGATCAATATCGTGATGCCGTATTACGGCTATGCCCGTCAAGACCGGAAAGCGCGTTCGCGCGAACCGATTACAGCGAAGCTGGTCGCCAACTTGCTCGAGACGGCCGGAGCGTCGCGCGTCATCACGCTTGATTTGCATGCCCCCCAAATTCAAGGATTTTTCGATATTCCAATCGATCATTTGATGGGTGTGCCCATTTTGGCGGATTATTTCAAAAGCAAACAATTGGAAGATATTGTCGTCGTCTCTCCGGACCATGGGGGTGTCACAAGGGCGCGCAAGCTCGCCGACCGCTTGAAAGCGCCGATTGCCATTATCGATAAGCGCCGGCCGAAGCCGAACGTGGCGGAAGTGATGAACATTGTCGGGCAAGTGGCGGGGAAAACGGCCATTTTGATTGATGACATTATCGATACGGCCGGCACGATTACACTCGCGGCCAACGCTCTAGCGGAAAGCGGAGCGAAGGAAGTGTACGCGTGCTGCACCCATCCGGTGCTGTCTGGTCCAGCGATCGAGCGCATTCAAAGTTCCAAAATTAAGGAACTGGTCGTCACCAATTCAATTGCCTTGCCAGAAGAGAAAAAAATTGATAAAATTGTAGAGCTGTCGGTGGCTCCGCTTATTGCTGAAGCGATTACGCGCGTGTATGAAATGAAGTCTGTCAGCGTCCTGTTCGACTAACGCAAGAAAACATGTTTAGCCCTTCTTGTTTTAGGATAAAGTAGTCAATAGATTCTAATTCAGGAAGGTGAAGAAACATGGCGATTGTGTTGGAAGCGAAAGAACGCACAGACAAAAAACGTTCGACATTGCGGCGTATTCGTTCGCAAGGCGGCATTCCAGCGATTTTGTACGGCAAAAAAGTCGAAAACAAAATGATTTTCGTCAGCGCCGCTGAACTGGAAAAAGTGCTTCGTGAAGGCGGACGCACAAGCTTGCTGACGCTGAAAGTCGGCGGCGAGGACTACTCGGTGTTGCTGCGCGAGATGCAGCGCGATCCGTTGCGTGGCGAGTTGCTTCACGCCGATTTTCAAGCGGTTGATCTATCGACAGAAGTTGATATTGACGTTGAAGTTCGCTTAGTAGGCGAGGCGCCTGGCGTGAAGGATGGCGGCGTGTTGCAGCAAAACTTGCATGAGCTGTCCATCCGCGTCCTGCCGGCGAACATTCCTCCAGTGATCGAAGTGGACATTTCCGGACTGCAAGTCGGTGATACCGTCACCGTTGGCGACGTGCAAACGGACGGCAAATTTGAAATCAATCATGAACCTTCCGAAGTGATCGCCACGATCTTGCCGCCGCAACAAGAGGAAGAAATCGATAGCGGTGAACAGCAAGAGGCAGGGCATCCTGACTCTGAGGAAGGAAGAGAAACGACGCCAGAAGAGTGACAGACGTAACCGTTTCGGTTACGTCTTTTGTAGTATCATGCAAAGAGAGGAGCGCGAGGATTGAAGCTGTTTGTCGGGCTCGGCAATCCGGGCAAGGAGTATGAGCAAACAAGGCATAATGTCGGTTTTTTCGTCATCGATGAGCTGGCGAAGCGCTGGAATGTATCGTTAAAAACCGCCAAATTTCGCGGCTTGTTCGGAACGGCGTTCGTTTCCGGTGAAAAAGTAGCATTATGCAAGCCGTTGACATATATGAATTTATCAGGAGAATGTGTTCGCCCACTTATGGATTACTACGACATTGCCGTCGATGATGTCATCGTCATTTACGATGACCTTGATCTCCCGCCAGGGAAAATCCGCCTTCGCTTAAAAGGAAGCTCCGGCGGCCATAACGGTGTCAAATCGCTCATTCACCACCTTGGCACCGAGCAGTTTAAGCGCATCCGCATCGGCATCGGCCGACCGACCGGCGGTCAGCCGGTCACGGACTATGTGCTTGGCCGCTTTACGGAAGAGGAGAAACCGGCGGTGGACAAAGCGGTGCTGAGGGCTGCCGATGCGTGTGAACAGGCATTGAGGGCGCCATTTATTCAAGTGATGAATGATTTTAACGAGTGAATATTTTCCTCTGAACTGGTGCACAATGTGAGTACAGGAGGCGGTGGAACCGTTGGTTTCGCCTGCCTTGTGGACGGAACAGCCCAGTGAGGAGGTTGGCTTGAATGGCGCTGCATTACTATTGCCGCCATTGCGGTGCAAAAGTTGGAACGATTGAACAAATGCCGATATACAGTGAGCAACTGGGATTCCACCACTTAACGGAAGAGGAACGGCTCGAGATGATTTCGTATGAACCGAACGGTGACATTCATGTGAAAACGATTTGTGAAGACTGTCAAGAGGCACTGGCGCGAAACCCGGAATGGCATCAATACGAAAAATTCATCCATTAAGGGCGGCTTTGGGCGACCAAAGCGTTTTTGTGTTTGCGCTAGGCCAGTGAAATGGAAAGAAACTGGCGTTGAGAGGAGGGAGAATAGGGGTGCTTTCGTTGCATCGCTATTTCGCTGAAAATCAAGATGTCCGTACGATCATCGAAGGGCTCCACATCCGTTTGAAGGAACAGCTTGTCGCCGGGCTGTCCGGATCGGCCCGGTCTGTTTTTATTTCCACGCTCTACAAGGAGACAGGCCGGCCGCTGTTAGTCGTCTCTCACAATTTGTTTCAGGCGCAAAAAATGTATGACGATCTCGTTTCGTTGCTCGGGCCGGAGGATGTGCTCCTTTACTCAGTGAACGAAGTGATTGCCGCTGAGATGGCGGTCGCCAGCCCGGAACTGAGAGCTCAGCGCCTTGAAATTATGAACCATTGGGTGCAAGGCGGAAAAGGGGTCGTCGTCTGCCCGGTCGCCGGTTTGCGGCGTTTGTTGCCGCCGCCGTCGCTTTGGAAGCAGTATTTGTTCACCTTCTCCGTTGGACAAGAGTTTGATGTAGAACATTGTAAACAGAAGTTTGTGCAAATGGGGTACAAACGGGTCGGCACCGTTTCTGCCCCCGGAGAGTTCAGCATCCGCGGCGGCATCATCGACATTTATCCATTGACCGCTGAACTTCCGTACCGCATCGAGCTGTTTGATACGGAAATCGAATCGATTCGGACGTTCACCCCTGACGATCAACGTTCGCAAGGGCAAATCGAGCGCATCATGATCGGACCGGCCGATGAAATCATTCTCGATGGCGAGGCGCGGCGCCGAGGAATCGAGCGGATTGAAGCGGGGCTTGCGTCGAGTTTGGAGATGATGAGAGATGAGGCCGCCAAACAGCGGATGTATGAGCATATTCACGCTGAGCTTGAGCAATTGCGTGAGGGGCAGGAAATCGAGCAACAATATAAATATATGTCCCTTTTTTATGAAAAGGTTGCGAGTTTGCTAGATTACCTGCCAGAAGAAGGCGTATTGCTCATGGATGAAATGAGCCGGCTGCAGGAGGCGGCGGAACGATTGGATCGCGAAGAGGCGGAATGGTATACGAGTTTGCTTGACGGCGGGAAAATGATTCATGGCGTGCCGCTTTCGCACTCGTTTTCTGAATTATTGCAAAAACATCGGTTTCAGCGGGTATACTTATCGTTGTTTTTGCGCCATGTTCCATATACCCACCCACAAAATGTCGTCAATATTACGTGTAAACAAATGCAAAACTTCCATGGACAAATGGCGCTTCTTCAATCAGAAGTCGAGCGATGGAAAAAGGCAAACTATGCGGTCGTCTTTTTGGCGCCGAACGCCGAGCGCGTGAAAAAGCTGCAATCATTGCTTCAAGATTATGAGATTGACGCGCTGCCGCTCGCGCGTGATGCGGCTTTGTTGCATGGCAAATGCCAGCTCCTTGAAGGTGATCTAAATACCGGGTTTGAATTGCCGTTGCAAAAAATTGCGGTCATCACAGAAGAAGAGCTGTTCAAAAAACGAGTCAAACGCTCGGTGCGCCGGCAAAAGCTGTCCAACGCCGAGCGGATCAAAAGCTACGCCGAATTGCAAGTCGGCGACTACGTCGTCCATGTGAACCATGGCATCGGGAAATATTTAGGCATCGAGACGTTAGAAATCAACGGGGTGCATAAAGACTATATCCATATCCAGTACCAAGGCGGCGATACGCTGTATGTTCCGGTCGATCAAATCGATCAAGTGCAAAAATACGTCGGCTCGGAAGGGAAAGAGCCCAAAATTTACAAGCTCGGCGGTTCGGAATGGAAAAAGGTCAAAAAGAAAGTGGAATCATCCGTCCAGGATATTGCTGAAGATTTAATCAAGCTGTACGCCGAGCGCGAGGCAAGCAAAGGATATGCGTTTTCTCCGGACACTGAGATGCAGCGCGAATTTGAAGCGGCGTTTCCGTATCAAGAGACGGAAGATCAGCTTCGGTCGATTGAGGAAATTAAGCGTGATATGGAGAGCGACAAACCGATGGACCGCCTCCTTTGCGGCGATGTTGGCTACGGGAAAACGGAAGTGGCGCTGCGGGCGGCGTTTAAAGCCATTATGGACGGCAAACAAGTCGCCTTCCTCGTGCCGACGACGATTTTGGCCCAACAGCATTACGAAACGGTGCGCGAACGGTTTCAAGGGTTCCCGATCAACGTCGGACTGTTGAACCGCTTCCGGACGAAAAAGCAACAGGCCGAGACAATCAAAGGGCTAAAAGATGGGACGATCGATATGGTCATCGGCACGCATCGGCTGCTGTCGAAAGACGTGAAGTTTAAAGATTTAGGATTGCTCATTATCGACGAAGAACAACGGTTTGGTGTGGCGCATAAGGAAAAAATCAAGCAGCTGAAGGCGAACATTGACGTGCTCACCTTAACGGCGACGCCGATTCCGCGTACGTTGCATATGTCGATGATCGGGGTGCGCGATTTGTCGATCATCGAGACGCCGCCGGAAAACCGATTCCCGGTGCAGACGTATGTCATGGAATATACGCCGGAGCTCGTCAAAGAGGCGATTGAACGCGAGCTCGCCCGCGATGGGCAGGTGTTTTTCCTTTACAACCATATTGAAGACATCGACTTGAAAGCGGAAGAAATCGCCCAGCTTGTCCCGGAAGCGCGCGTCACTTACGTGCATGGCCGCATGTCGGAAACGGAGCTCGAATCGACGATTTTGGCGTTTTTGGAAGGGCAATACGATGTGCTGGTGACGACGACGATCATTGAAACAGGCATCGATATACCGAATGTCAACACGCTCATCGTCTATGACGCCGACCGGATGGGATTGTCGCAGCTGTACCAGCTGCGCGGGCGCGTCGGCCGCTCCAACCGCGTCGCGTATGCGTATTTCACCTATCGGAAAGATAAAGTGCTCAACGAAGCGGCGGAAAAGCGGCTGCAAGCCATCAAAGAGTTTACCGAGCTCGGCTCCGGGTTTAAAATCGCCATGCGCGATTTGTCGATCCGCGGCGCGGGCAACATTCTCGGTGCCGAACAGCACGGCTTTATCGACTCGGTCGGATTCGATTTGTATTCGCAAATGTTGAAAGAGGCGATTGAAAAACGGCGCGGCATCAAGCGGGAAGATGAGCAACCGGATGTGGTCATTGATATCGAAGTCGACGCCTATATTCCGGGCACATACATTGCGGATGAGTTGCAAAAGATTGAGATGTACAAGCGATTCAAGGCGGTCGAAACGCTTGAGGATGTCGAAGCGTTGCGAGAAGAAATGGTCGACCGCTTTGGCGATTATCCTGATGAGGTCGCCTATTTGTTCCAAATTGCTGAGTTGAAGGTGTTGGCCAAGCAGCTTGGCGTCGAATCAATGAAGCAACATAAGCAGCAAATCGATATTTTGTTTACCGAGCAGGCATCAAAAACGGTGGAAATCCAGCGCCTATCTGACGTTGGCCGTCAGCACGGCCGACTGTTCGGGTTTGGCATGGATGGAGCGAAACTGAAAATTGTGCTCTATATCAAGGAAATGAAGCCGCACGAGTGGCTGATGATTTTAGAGGAGACGCTGCGGCGGCTGTCCGGGGTGGAAAAAGAGAAGTCGGTGACGGCATAATCAAGAAAAAGTTTTAAGATGTTTATCGTTTCCTGCATGTGGCGATAATGAAGGATGGGCAATTTTATCTAAAATGGCCAAAATCACTTTCATCACGTATAGAACGTGGATTGTGAAGGATACTAATGACAACAATGGTGAATTCCTCATTAACAAGGGTTCATCGGAGTATCCTTCAAATCCTAGATGAAAGTGAGGGTATACAAGGCATGAAAGCAACCGGTATTGTTCGCCGCATTGATGATTTAGGAAGAGTTGTCATTCCGAAAGAAATTCGCAGAACGTTGCGCATTCGCGAAGGAGATCCGCTCGAAATATTTGTTGACCGCGATGGAGAAGTCATTTTGAAAAAATATTCGCCGATCAGTGAATTAGGCGACTTTGCCAAAGAGTACGCTGAAGCACTGTTTGACAGCCTTGGCCAGCCTGTGCTCATTTGCGACCGCGATGTATACATCGCTGTCGCTGGCGTTTCGAAAAAAGAGTATATGAACAAAAGCGTCAGCCCGTTGGTGGAAAAAGCGATGGAAGACCGCAATTCCATCCTCCATACGGAGGAAGGGGAAGTCGAGCTCGTTGACGGGATGACGGAAACGTTGAAGTCGTATACGATCGGTCCGATTGTCGCCAACGGCGATCCGATCGGAGCAGTCATCATTTTATCGCGCGAAAAAACGCTCGGTGAAGTGGAACATAAAGCAGTAGAAACAGCCGCCAGCTTTTTGGCTCGACAAATGGAACAATAGACGAAATGACAAAGGCAGCTTCACAGGCTGCCTTTTTTTCCGCCCGGCAAATGGGGTGTCAGATGTCCTTGGATCCTGGAATCGCTTCACATCCTGCTTTTTTCGTCCGCCTGGCTTGCGGAACAGCTCCATAAAGCCGTGCGAGTTGACCATCATCTTTGTCCAACAAGCGGAAGTTGCGCTATAATATCGAGCGTAGCTATGATGGCGCTTGGCGGCTTCCATCGCCCCCGGCGTCTACGTTGAGTGGGTTGTCTATGCGAGGGGAGAAATCCGATGGGAAACGTATGGAAAGGGGCCGCGATCTTAACGGCCGCCGCTTTGGCCGCGAAACTATTAAGCGCTTTGTACCGTGTTCCATATCAAAATATGGTCGGGGACATTGGTTTTTATATTTATCAACAAGTGTACCCGATTTATGGCATCGTCGTCGCACTCTCGCTGACGGGCTACCCGGTTGCCGTCTCGAAGCTTGTCGCCGAGCGGTTGGCGGGACAGGATGAAGCGGCCGCTGCCGCCGCCGTGCGCGTCGCTTTGTTGGTGTTAAGCGTTCTTGGCGTCATCCTGTTTGCCTCGCTGTATCGAGGGGCGGGGGTGATTGCCTCGGCGATGGGCGATGGACGGCTTATGCCGCTCGTGCGCTTGCTTTCGTTTTCGTTTTTGCTGTTTCCGCCCATCGCGTTGTTGCGCGGCTATTTCCAAGGGCGGCATGATATGACGCCGACGGCGGCGTCCCAAGTTGGCGAGCAATTCGTCCGGGTGACGGCGATTTTAGGGCTGTCGTATGGAGCGGTGCAGCGCGGCGCCGACGTCTATGCTTGCGGCATGGCGGCGGTCGCAGGAACGCTAGTAGGCATGGCGGCAGCGCTTTTCATTTTGCTTTTCTTCCTGTCCCGGCGCCAGCGGATAAAAACGGAGGGCCGCACGCCGCCAGCTTGGGATCGAGAGGTGGGACGGCGTTTATTGACAGCCGGGACGGTCATTTGCTTAACGAATATGGCGTTGACACTGATTCCACTCGTTGATTCATTTTTATTCGTTCCGCTTTTACAGGAAGCAGGGGCAAGGCTCAACGAAGTGCAGCGGCTAAAAGGAGTGTACGACCGCGGTCAGCCGCTCATTCAGCTCGGCACGGTCGTCGGCACGTCGTTTTCATTGACGCTTGTTCCGTTTATCTCCAGTTCCCGTCGCCAAGGCGCCGCTTTTGCCTATGGAGCGTTGTCCATCCGGCTCGCTGTTGTCATTGGGCTTGGCGCTTCGTTAGGGCTCATTTGCCTTATTCGACCGATCAATGCGATGTTGTTTGAAAACGATGATGGGTCAACGATGCTTGCTGTCTTGTCTGCTTCTGTCTTTTTTACGACGATCGCGTTGACCGCCTCTGCATTATTGCAAGGGATGGGGAGGGAATGGACGGCCGCTGCCGGCGTGGCGTTGGCAGTGGCGGGGAAGGTCGCGCTTATGCATTGGTTTGCTCCGCGGTTTGGAGCGCTTGGCGCCGCCGCGGCGACGATGGGTGCTTATGCGCTCATGGCGGGCTTTTTATACGCCTTTTTGCCGCGCGAATATCGGGCGGCGGGCCGGAAATACATGTACCCAACCGTGAAAGCGGCCGCTATGATGGCCGTCGTCTTGCATGGGTATCGGTGGCTGGTGGACGGTTTAGGCGAGGGGCGGCTATGGGCGGCTATCGAGACGTTTGGCGGCGTTGCCATCGGTGCTTCCGTCTACCTTGCATGTATTGTGAAAGGCCATGTTTTTTCTGAACAGGAGTTGGCTGCTTTCCCATTGGCTAATAAATTCCGTCTGCGATTAGGAGGCAGGTGATCGGCGATGAATACGATTTATGTGTTCGGCCTCGGCGCCGGAGATGTGGAGCAGCTGCCGGTCGGCGTGTACCGAAAATTGAAACAGGCGCATCCGCTCTTTTTGCGGACGAAAGAACATCCGGCAGCCAAATGGCTCGAAGGGGAAGGAATGGTGTTTACGTCATTTGATGAAGTGTATGAAAAGCACGAGCAGTTTGCGGATGTGTACGCAGAAATCGTCGATCGACTGACAGAACAGGCGAAGCGCGGCGATGTGTTTTACGCTGTTCCCGGCCATCCGCTTGTCGCCGAGCGGACGGTGCAACTTCTTTTCGAAGCTGAGCAGAACGGCGTCTGCCGAGTTGTCATCGAAGGCGGCCAAAGCTTTTTGGATGCGCTGTTTACGGCGGTGCGCATCGATCCGATTGAGGGGTTTCAGCTGTTGGATGCGACGGCGTTCCAAGGGGAAGAGTGGTCGCCTTCTCTTCATGCCGTCTTTTGTCAAGTGTACGACCCGTTTGTGGCCTCGAACGTGAAGCTTTCCTTGATGGAGCAGCTTCCTGATGATTACCCGGTCTACATTGTCACCGCAGCAGGAACGAAGGATGAACAAGTGAAGCGAGTGCCGCTTTATGAGTTGGACCGCAAGACGGGGCTTGATAACTTGACGAGCGTCTATGTGCCGCCGGTGAAGAATGAGTCGTTGCTTTACCATCGGTTTGAAACATTGCGCCGCGTCATCGCCATGCTGAGGGGGCCGAACGGCTGTCCATGGGATCGGAAGCAGACGCATGCATCGTTGAAGCGCTATTTGCTTGAGGAGGCGTATGAGCTGCTCGAGGCGATTGACGAGGGCGACGATGATCATATGGTCGAAGAGCTCGGCGATGTATTGCTGCAAGTGATGCTCCATGCGCAAATCGGCGCCGACCGAGGGTTGTTTTCGATCGACGACGTCATCCGCACACTGACGGCGAAAATGATCCGACGCCACCCGCATGTGTTTGGCGATGCCACGGCCGAGACGGCCGAACAAGTGGTAGCAAACTGGGAGAAAATCAAGGAGAAAGAAAAGGGCGATGGACAGTCGGAGTCGATCCTTGCTGACATCCCGAAAAGTCTGCCTGGGACGATGCGGGCGTACGAGCTGCAGGAAAAAGCGGCGAAAGTTGGGTTTGATTGGGATGATGCCGCGCCGATATGGCAAAAAATCGAAGAAGAAATGGCCGAGTTTCGAGCCGAAACGTCCAGCGGCCGTCGGGATCGGCTTGTCGGCGAGTTTGGCGATCTTTTGTTCGCGCTCATCAATCTCGCCCGTTATTACGGGATTCAACCGGAAGAAGCGCTGCAAATGGCCAACGACAAATTTGCCCGACGTTTCGCTTACATCGAGGAACAAGTGCGAAAAAGCGGTCGGTCGATCACCTCGTTTTCGCTTGCCGAACTCGATCGTTTTTGGGAAGAAGCCAAAGAAAACGAACGGTAAGGGGGATGATGCAATGCGCCTTGATAAATTTTTAAAAGTGTCCCGCCTCATCAAACGCCGCACGATGGCGAAGGAAATCGCCGATCAAGGGAGAGTGTGGATCAACGGTCATGTCGCCAAAGCGAGCTCCGATGTGAAAGTCGGTGATGAATTGACGATTCAATTTGGACAAAAGCGGGTAACGGTAAAAGTGACGGATCTAAAAGAAACAACAAAAAAAGAGGAGGCGGCCGGGCTGTACGAATTGATCAGCGAAGAACGGACCGCTCCGGCGCCGGAACAAGACGACGTCTAATTTGTCCTGCAGGCTTGTTCTAAACCATCCCCCGCTGACATACATATGGTACAAACAATGGATGAGAAAAGGCGGTTGGCCTTGCCAGCTTTCTATACTAAATGGAAATGCGGGGGATGAACATGAGTCGACACGATGAATTTGGCGGAAGCACGAACAAAGGTCCGGTTCAGGAACATGATGTGATCATGCGCGGCCGGCGCCTTCTTGACATCACCGGGGTGAAACAAGTCGAGAGCTTTGATAACGAGGAGTTTTTGCTGGAGACGGTCATGGGTTTTTTGGCCATTCGCGGGCAAAACTTGCAGATGAAAAACTTAGATGTCGACAAAGGTGTTGTTTCGATTAAGGGGCGCATTTTCGACCTCGTTTATTTAGATGACCATCAGGAGAAGGCTAAAGGATTCTTTAGCAAGTTGTTCAAATGAATGTCAGCATACAGCTGTACACCATGCTGGCGATGATTGGCATGGGCGGCTGGCTTGGCCTGGCGTGGGATACGTACAGCCGGATGTTGAAACGGCATGAGCGGGCGCACTGGCTCGTCTTTGTGAATGACGTGCTGTTTTGGGCGGTGCAGGCGCTCATCGTGTTTTATGTGCTTCTGTTCGTCAATGAAGGCGAGCTTCGCTTTTATTTGTTTCTCGCCCTTTTATGCGGATATGCCGCTTATCAAAGCTTGCTTCGCTTCTGGTATGTTCGGGTGCTCGAGTGGCTCATTGGGCTGGCGGTAAGACTCGGACAGACGCTCGCTCAGCTGTTCCGCCTCATGATCATACGCCCGCTCGTCCTCCTTGGGCAAATGGGGCTGGCACTTCTCTTGATCGCTTGGCGGCTTTTGCTGTGGATCGTTCGGTTTGTGCTGCTGGCTGTTTGGAAGATGATCCGCCTTTTGCTTGCGCCGTTGCGTTGGACGGGCATCATCATTTGGCGGCGGGTGCCGCCGCAAAGACGAGCCGGGGTGGAAAAATTTTTTCGCCGTTTAAAAGGATTTGCTGGACAAATCAAGAATACAAAAGAGAAAATAAGCATGTGGTTTGCAAAATGGCGCGAGTAAAAGAGGTGTAAACGCGATGAACGTGCCCCGGAGAACGAATGTGACGAAGCTGCCGTCGACGTACATAGCGGAGCATGAGGAGAAAAAGCAGAAGGCGGCGAGAAGACGGCGGGCTGTCGCTGTTCGTTTGGTTGTATGGTCGTTGTTGTTTGCGATGTTCGCCTCCGCTCTTGTCTACACCTTGCACTCGCAAGAGAAGGCGATCGATGAAAAAACGGCGGAACAGCAAAAGCTGAAAGAGCAGCTCGCCGAGCTTGAACGGAAGGAAAAGCAACTAAAAGAGGAAATGAAAAAGTTGCATGATGATGACTATATCGCCGAGCTGGCGCGGAAACAATATTACTTATCGAAAGACGGAGAAATGATTTTCGTCTTGCCGGAAAAATAATTTGCTTGCGAATGCCCGTTTTATCGGGCATTCGTCATATTGACACGCATTTTTTTCATTCGCTATAATGAAAAAAACACCATCTTTAAAGCGTTTTAAGGAGGAGCACTTTTTTTATGTCGATTGAAGTAGGCAGCAAGTTACAAGGCAAGGTCACGGGCATTACGAAATTTGGGGCGTTTGTGGAGCTGCCGGAGGGGGTTACAGGACTCGTTCACATTAGCGAGGTAGCCGATAACTATGTCAAAGATATCAACGATCATCTGAAAGTCGGCGATATGGTGTATGTCAAAGTCATCAACGTCGGCCAAGATGGGAAAATCGGTTTGTCCATTCGCAAAGCAAAAGACACGCCTTCTTCGCAGCGGCCGCGCCATCGGACAAACGACCGCTCCGCGGCGGACAGCCTAGAACAAAAAATCAGCCGATTCTTAAAAGAGAGTGAAGACCGATTGGCATCGTTGCGCCGTCATACGGAGTCGAAGCGGGGAGGTCGTGGAGCGAGACGAGGGTAACTTGCTGCTGAAAAACGATTGTTTGAAGGATGACAAATAGAGGAAACAAGCATCCGTCGTTATGGATGCTTTTTTTGTTTTCTTAATGGAATAAGAGGATACATTTTCCCTCTGCATTTTCCGCCTATATGTATTGACAATCGTCATTTCCTCCGTTATGATATTAACTGTTGTCGCACGGCGGTGTAGCTCAGCTGGCTAGAGCGTACGGTTCATACCCGTGAGGTCGGGGGTTCGATCCCCTCCACCGCCACCAACAATCAAAAATGGCCCGTTGGTCAAGTGGTTAAGACACCGCCCTTTCACGGCGGTAACACGGGTTCGAATCCCGTACGGGTCATTGCAAACGAGCATGCGCCATCAAGCGACATGCTCGTTTTTCTTTTTTTATCTCTTTCTGTCGGAACAAGCTTGTTGACCGCGTTTTGTCGTGGAAAACGTCGAACGATTTTTTATTTTTCTCTGTGGTTTTGACAAATTTCTGACAATTCAAGCGATATAATAGGGGGTAATAGAAGGTAAAGGAGAGGATCGGGAATGGAAAGAGTAGAAAGAGGGACGGTGCGCCGCAGCATTTCGGAAGTGCCAATTCGTGACACGCAGGCCACGGTATCGCGCTGGATGCGCCATGTGAAGCTGCGTCTTGGCCATCTGTTCATCCATCAAGGCTTCTTGCTTCTTCTTGTCGGCTTTTTGCTTGGACGAGCGTTGATTTTATCGAAGCTGACCCCGTTCGCTTTGCCATTTTTTGTTTCGGTCTATATGCTGCGCCGCGACAAGGCCGCTTTTGCGCTGATCTCACTGTTGGCCGGCGCTTTGACGCTGTCGCTTGATGTGGCGATGTTTGTCGGTGTTTCCATTTTTGGCTTTCTCTTTATTTACGGATGGGTGCGGAGGGTGATCAGTGAGTCACTGAAAATCGTTCCGTTTGTCGTGTTTGTGCTCTCTCTTTCGGCCAAATGGCTGATCTCCTATTATTGGCTCGGGGAGCGGACGGTCTACGGCGTTGCCATGGCGGTTGTCGAAGCCGGGCTGTCGCTTGTATTGACATTGATTTTTATGCAAAGCATCCCGTTATTGACGGTACAGAAGCATAAACATGCGTTGCGAGCAGAAGAAATCATTTCGTTGATCATTTTGTTCGCCTCGATGTTGACCGGGATGATCGGCTGGGCTGTGTACGGTTTGTCGCTCGAGCATGTGATGTCGCGCTATCTCGTTTTATTGTTCGCGTTTGTCGCTGGGGCGGCGACCGGCTCGACCGTTGGCGTTGTCACGGGGCTTGTGCTGAGCTTGGCGAACGTCGGCAACTTGTCGGAAATGAGTTTGCTTGCTTTCGCCGGCCTGCTAGGTGGGTTGCTGAAGGAAGGAAGAAAACCTGGAGTGGCGTTCGGCCTCCTCGTCGCGACGCTGTTGCTCGGTTTATACGGCGAAGGGAAGAGTGAGCTTGCGTCGACGTTGCTTGAATCCGGCATCGCTATTATGCTGTTTCTTGGTACATCTCGTTCACTGACGGAGAAAATCGCCAAATACATTCCCGGCACAGCAGAATACATCAATGAGCAACAACAATACGTCCGGAAAATCCGCGATATGACGGTGCAACGCGTCTCGCAGTTTTCCAATGTCTTTCAGGCGCTGGCGGAAAGCTTTTCGCCCGAACCGCTTCCGGATGCCAATGAATACAGCGACCGTGAAGTGGACTATTTTTTGAGCGACATCACGGAAAAAACGTGCCAAACGTGCTTTAAAAAGGCGCAATGCTGGGCGGACAACTTTCGTACAACCTATGCGTACATGAAGCAAATGATGTGCGAGGCGGACGAAAAAACATTGGTGCAAAACCATCAGTTGCTGCGTGAGTGGGAGCGGTATTGCGTCAAGGCCGGCAAAGTTGTCGACGCGATTGAAAAAGAGATGGTGGCTTATCAAGCCAACCGCAAGCTCAAACGGCAAATTCACGAAAGCCGGAAGCTTGTTGCTGAACAGCTGTTGGGTGTTTCGCAAGTGATGAACGATTTCGCCAAAGAAATGCAGAAAGAACAGGAAAACCATTACTTGCAGGAAGAACAAATTTACCATGCGCTGCAAGAGTTTGGCATCGAAGTGGGCCATGTCGACATTTACAGTTTGGAAAAAGGAAATATCGATATTGAAATGAGCATTCCTTACTGCGAAGGGCGGGGTGAGTGCGAAAAACTGATCGCGCCGATGCTGTCAGATATTTTAGGAGAGACGATCGTCGTTAAGCGTGAAGAGTGCGCCGCCTACCCGAACGGCTACTGCCGCGTTGCCTTCGGCTCGACGAAAGCATTCGTCGTCGAAACGGGCGTCGCGTTTGCCGCCAAAGGAGGGGGGTTCATTTCTGGCGACAGTTATGCAACAATTGAACTTGCTACCGGCAAGTACGCCGTTGCCATCAGCGATGGCATGGGCAATGGGGAGCGGGCGCATTACGAAAGCCGCGAAACGCTGCGCCTGTTGCAAAAGATTTTGCAGACGGGAATGGACGAGTCGATTGCCATCAAATCGATCAATTCGATTTTGGCATTGCGGACGACCGAAGATATGTATGCGACGCTGGATTTGGCCATCATCGACTTGCAAAACGCGGCGACGAAGTTTTTGAAAATCGGATCGACGCCAAGCTTCATTAAGCGCGGTGACAAGGTGATGAAAGTAGAAGCGAGCAACTTGCCGATGGGCATCATTAAAGAAGTGGAATTTGATGTCGTCACCGAGCAGCTGAAATCGGGGGATTTGCTCATTATGATGAGCGATGGTGTGTTTGAAGGGCCGATGAACGTTGAAAATCACGATGTTTGGATGAAACGGAAAATTCAAGAATTAAAAACGAACGACCCGCAAGAAGTCGCCGATTTGATCATGGAAGAAGTGATCCGCCAATGCGGCGGCAAGATTGAAGACGATATGACCGTCGTTGTCGCCAAAGTTCGGCACAATACGCCGAAATGGGCAACGATTCCGGCATACATGTATATGAAAAAGGCGCAATAGCTGGCGTATAAAAACGTTCCCCTGCGGCGATGATGGTAATACATTCGCCAAGGAGGGGAACGAACGTGCAAAAGGGAACGTTGCGACAAATTTTGCTCATTACCGATGGCTGCTCCAACCATGGTGAGGACCCAGCCGCCATGGCGGCGCTAGCCCGTGAGCAAGGCATTACGGTGAACGTGATCGGTGTATTGGATAAAGATGCGATGGATGAAACCGGGCGGCGGGAAATTGAAGCGATCGCTGCGGCTGGCGGCGGGATGAGCCAAGTCGTGTACGCGAAACAGCTGTCACAAACAGTGCAAATGGTGACGCGCCAAGCGATGACCCAGACGTTACAAGGGCTCGTCAATCGCGAGTTGAAACAAATCTTTGGTTCTGACGTTTCGCTTGAGGACTTGCCGCCGGACAAGCGCGGCCAAGTGATGGAAGTCGTCGATGAACTCGGGGAAACGGTTGCCCTTGATGTGCTCATTTTGATCGATACGAGCGGGAGCATGAAAACAAAACTGCCGACCGTCAAAGAGGCGCTCATCGATTTATCGCTCAGCTTAAATGCCCGCATGGGCGAAAATCGCTTTTCAGTGTTCATCTTCCCGGGAAAACGGTCGCACGCCGACAAAATGATCGACTGGACGCCAAGGATTGAGGAGTTGTCCACCATCTTTCCGAAATTGGCGTCGGGCGGGTTGACGCCGACCGGACCGGCACTGCGCGAGGCGATCGCCTATTTTGAGCGCAAACGGTCGTTAAGGAGCTGGATCGGCGATGGCGATGAGCCATACATCGAAGAATCGTCTTTATAATTTGCCACCAGGTACGGTCATCACTGGGAAATGGCACGGCCGTTCGTACCGGTTGCTGCGGCGGCTCGGCAGCGGGGCGAACGGCGTCGTCTATTTGGCAGAGAACAGCCGGACTCACGTCGCCATCAAGTTGAGCGATGACTATGCATCATTGGCATCGGAAATGAATATATTGCGCCGTTTTGCTAAGGTCCAGGGAGCTGCCCTCGGGCCTTCTTTGCTGGAAGCCGATGACTGGCAAAGCCCGTTTGCGCGGGAGACGGTCCCGTTTTATGTAATGGAGTATATTGAAGGGGAAAATTTCGCCTCTTTTATCCGCCGCCGCGGAAAAGAGTGGGCGCCCGTGCTCGTGATGCAGCTGCTGTCGGTGCTGGAGCGGCTGCATCAAGAAGGATGGGTGTTTGGGGATTTAAAGCCGGACAATTTGATCGTTACCGGCCCGCCGCCGTCGGTTCGACTGCTTGATGTGGGCGGGACGACGCTGCAAGGAAGGGCGGTGAAAGAGTTCACCGAGCTGTATGATCGCGGCTATTGGGGGCTTGGATCGCGCAAGGCGGAACCATCTTACGACTTGTTTGCGGCAGCGATGGTGATGATTTCTTCCTGCTATCCGGGACCGATTGAGAAAAAAGGGGACGGGCGGACGCAGCTCATGGCCATCATCGAGGCAGACCGCTTTTTGGCTCAATACAAGGATGTGTTGCAAAAAGCACTCGACGGCCGATATGCAAAGGCGGGCGATATGCGCCGCGACTTATTGGCCGCTTCTTCACGCCGGGCGTCCGGGGGCAACGAAAGACGACAGGCGGCGCCAAGGCGACAGTCGAGGCGGCAGGTGAAACGGCGCGGCAAAGCGATAGGGATGATCGAAACGGTCGTCATCGCCGCCGCATTGCTTGGTGCCTATGCCCTTTATATATACTGGCAGCTGGCGATATAATTTTTTTGAGAAAACAGGGTGAACGTGTTACGATGAAGCTGAAAGAAACGCAAAGAGGTTGACTCGGATGATCGACAAAGTGCGCGCCTTTATCAACCGGCATCAGTTGCTTTCAGAAGGAGCGGCCGTCATCGTTGGCGTCTCCGGAGGGCCGGATTCCCTTGCGTTGCTGCACGTTTTTTTGTCGCTGCGCGATGAGTGGAAGCTTCAGGTCATAGCGGCCCATGTTGACCATATGTTTCGCGGGCGGGAGTCAGAAGAAGAGATGGAGTTTGTGAAACGTTTTTGCGTGGAGCGCCGTATTTTATGTGAGACCGCGCAAATCGACGTTCCGGCCTTTCAGCGCCGCACGGGCCTCGGCGCCCAAGAGGCGGCTCGGATCTGCCGCTACCGCTTTTTTGCCGAACTGATGGAAAAGCATCAAGCCGGGTACGTCGCCGTAGGTCATCATGGCGACGATCAAGTGGAGACGATTTTAATGCGGCTTGTGCGCGGCAGCACAAGCAAAGGATACGCTGGCATTCCCGTCAAACGGCCGTTTCACGGCGGCTATCTCATCCGTCCGTTTTTGGCTGTCAGCCGGGCAGAGATTGAAGCGTATTGCCGGCAGATGGGGCTGTCTCCGCGCCGCGATCCGAGCAATGAAAAAGACGATTATACACGCAACCGGTTTCGCCATCATATCGTCCCGTTGCTGCGGCAGGAAAATCCGCGCTTGCACGAGCGGTTTCAGCAATACAGCGAAATGATGGCGGAAGATGAGCAATTTTTGGAGGAATTAGCCGCGGACGCGCTGAATAAAGTAATGGAAAAACAACATCGCGATGCGGCGCTTTCCATCAGACCATTTTTGGCGCTGCCGAGACCGCTGCAGCGTCGGGTGCTGCAGCTGCTGCTTCTCCGTCTTTATGGCGGAGTTCCGCCGGCATTGACTTCCGTACATATCGGTCATATACTGATGCTTTGTGAGCGCGGCCGTCCTTCCGGAATGATCGATCTGCCAAAAGGGCTCAAAGTGATCCGTTCGTACGACCGCTGTTTGTTTACCTTTGACGCAGAAAGCGGCGAGAAAGGCTATTGGTTTGAACTGCCGGTTCCAGCGCTATTGCCCCTCCCAAACGGCTATGCAATCATCAGTGAATTTGGGGAACACTATCCAAGAAAGCAGGCCGGGAATGATTGGTTCATCGTGGATCCTGATTCTGTCTCCTTGCCGCTTCGCGTGCGGACGCGTCGGCGCGGCGACCGGATGGCGCTTAAGGGGACGGGAGGCACGAAAAAATTGAAAGAAATTTTCATTGAAGCGAAAATTCCACGGATGGAAAGGGATCGCTGGCCGATTGTCGAAGATGCGGATGGCCGCATCCTTTGGGTGCCCGGCTTGAAAAAATCGGCTTTGGAAGCGCAAAATCGTGGGCAAGCCCGCTATATTCTGCTGCACTATCAGGCGATGAACAACTAGGAGGAAAAAAAGATGGGGATGAAAGACGATATTCAAAAAGTGTTGATCACGGAAGAGGAAATTCAGGCAAAAGTCAAAGAACTCGGCGGTTTGTTAACGAAAGAATATGACGGTTGTTTTCCGCTCGCTGTCGGCGTCCTCAAAGGGGCGATGCCGTTTATGGCTGACTTGCTGAAACATATTGATACATATTTGGAAATGGATTTTATGGACGTATCAAGCTATGGCAATGCGACCGTGTCATCCGGCGAAGTGAAAATCGTCAAAGACTTGAACACATCTGTTGAAGGACGGGATATTTTGATCATTGAGGATATTATTGACAGTGGACTGACGCTCAGCTATTTGGTCGACTTGTTTCGCTACCGGAAGGCGAATTCGATCAAAATCGTCACGCTTCTTGACAAGCCGTCTGGGCGGAAGGCGGACATTCAAGCCGATTACACCGGATTTACCGTCCCGGATGAATTCGTCGTCGGCTACGGGCTCGATTACGCGGAAAAATACCGCAACCTCCCGTTTATCGGTGTCTTAAAGCCGGAAGTGTACCAAAAGTAGAACGGCTGCTGGGCGACGGCCGAATTGTTTGTATTTAAACAAATTTCTATGATAGTATTGAGTATAGTGTGTTTCATATGGGAGGAGGCAAGAAATGAACCGGATTTTCCGCAATACCATCTTTTATTTGCTGATTTTTCTCGTCGTGATCGGCGTCGTCAGCTTTTTTAACGGCACAAACCAACGAACGGAGCCGATGACGTACGATGCGTTCATCACTCATCTGGAAAACGGGGATGTCAAGTCGTTTTCCATTAAGCCGGAGCGCGGCGTATATGAAATCAAAGGTCAGTTGAAAACATATAGCGAAGGGCAGTACTTTTCCACCTACGTCATGAACAGCGACAAAGTGCTTGATCGCATCGATGCGGCGGCGGCGCGAACAAGGGTGGAAGTGGTGCCGGCGGATGAAACGAGCGGATGGGTGACGTTTTTTACTTCCATCATCCCGTTTGTTATTATTTTTATTTTGTTTTTCTTCCTTTTGAACCAGGCACAGGGCGGCGGCAGCCGAGTGATGAATTTCGGCAAAAGCCGGGCGCGGCTGTATACGGATGACAAGCGGAAAGTCCGCTTCCGCGATGTGGCTGGGGCAGATGAGGAAAAGGAAGAGTTGGTGGAAATCGTCGAGTTTTTAAAAGATCCGCGCAAGTTTGCGGAACTTGGCGCCCGCATTCCGAAAGGGGTATTGCTCGTTGGGCCGCCGGGAACGGGGAAAACGTTATTGGCGCGCGCGGTTGCTGGAGAAGCGGGCGTGCCGTTTTTCTCGATCAGCGGGTCGGATTTCGTGGAAATGTTCGTCGGGGTCGGGGCGTCGCGGGTGCGCGACTTGTTTGAGACGGCGAAAAAAAATGCGCCGTGCATCATCTTCATTGATGAGATCGACGCCGTTGGCCGCCAGCGCGGCGCCGGTCTTGGCGGCGGCCATGACGAGCGTGAGCAGACGCTCAACCAACTGCTTGTGGAAATGGACGGCTTTAACGGCAACGAAGGGATCATTATTATCGCGGCGACGAACCGGCCGGACATTTTAGACCCAGCGCTGTTGCGCCCAGGTCGCTTCGACCGGCAGATTACCGTCGACCGCCCGGATGTCAAAGGGCGCGAAGCGGTGTTGCGCGTGCATGCCCGCAACAAGCCGCTCGATGAATCGGTTGACTTGAAGACGATCGCGATGCGGACGCCTGGATTTTCCGGCGCCGACTTGGAAAACTTGCTGAATGAGGCAGCGCTCGTTGCAGCACGCCGCAACAAAAAGAAAATCGATATGAGCGACATCGACGAGGCGACGGACCGGGTGATTGCCGGACCGGCCAAAAAAAGCCGTGTCATTTCGGAAAAAGAACGGCGCATCGTCGCGTTTCACGAAGCTGGGCATACGGTGATCGGCATGGTGCTCGCCGATGCGGAAATGGTGCATAAAGTGACGATTGTGCCGCGCGGCCAAGCCGGCGGCTATGCGGTCATGCTGCCGAAAGAAGACCGCTACTTTATGACGAAAGCCGAATTAATGGATAAAATCACTGGATTGCTTGGCGGGCGCGTCGCTGAGGAAATTGTGTTCAATGAGGTGAGCACGGGGGCTCATAACGATTTTCAGCGGGCGACAAACATCGCGCGCCGGATGGTGACGGAGTTTGGCATGAGCGAAAAACTCGGCCCCCTGCAATTCGGCCAACCGAGCGGGCAAGTGTTTTTAGGACGAGATTTGCATAACGAACAAAACTACAGCGACAAAATCGCCTATGAGATTGACTTAGAGATTCAGCGCATCATTAAAGAATGCTACGAAAAAGCAAAACAAATTTTGACCCAGCATCGCGATAAATTGGATTTGATCGCCAATACCTTGTTGGAAGTCGAGACGCTCGATGCGGAGCAAATTAAACATTTGTTTGAACATGGCACGCTGCCGCCGGAACGCAATGAGCGTGATGGAATTGATAAAGGCAGCGATGTGAAAATCAACATCCAAAAGAAAGAGGAGTAATCGATGTCTCTGTTCGGAGGCATCTTTTTTTTGCCGGCGGCCCAAGGAAAGAAGAACAGTTTTTTTTCTACAAGTATGATATGATAAAGAAAGGGAATTTATCGAGGAAAAGCGAGGAATGAAGCGATGATTTTTGTATTGGATGTCGGCAACACAAACACGGTGTTAGGGGTGTATGACGGCGACGAACTGAAACATCATTGGCGCATTGAAACAAACCGGGCGAAAACGGAAGACGAATATGCGATGACGGTGAAGGCGCTTTTGAACCATGTCGGCTTGCAGTTTTCCGACATTCGAGGCATCATCATTTCCTCGGTCGTGCCGCCGATCATGTTCGCTCTTGAGCGCATGTGCTTAAAATATTTCCATATCAAGCCGCTTGTTGTCGGTCCGGGCATTAAAACCGGGCTCGACATTAAATATGATAATCCGCGCGAAGTGGGCGCCGACCGGATCGTCAACGCGGTCGCCGGCATCCACTTGTACGGCAGTCCGTTGATTATCGTCGATTTCGGCACGGCAACGACGTATTGTTATATTAATGAACATAAACAATATATGGGAGGGGCCATTGCCCCGGGAATTATGATCTCGACAGAGGCTCTGTTTGCGCGGGCGGCGAAATTGCCGCGCATTGAAATCGCCCGCCCGGATGATATTATCGGCAAAAATACGGTCAGCGCCATGCAAGCGGGCATTTTATACGGCTATGTTGGACAGGTGGAAGGCATCGTATCGCGAATGAAGGCCAAAAGCAAAATTCCGCCGAAGGTGATTGCTACTGGCGGTCTGGCTCCGCTCATTGCCAGCGAGTCGGACGTCATTGATGTCGTGGATCCGTTTTTAACGCTGACAGGACTGAAATTGTTGTATGAGAAAAATACGGAGAAAAAGGGATGAAAGGCTTGGTGAGTCATGGGAGACTACTTAGTGAAAGCGCTCGCTTATGATGGACAAGTGAGGGCTTATGCGGCAAGGACAACGGAGACGGTTGCGGAAGCGCAACGCCGCCACCAAACGTGGCCGACCGCCTCAGCGGCCCTCGGCCGGGCGTTGACCGCTGGCGTCATGATGGGAGCGATGCTGAAAGGCGAGGAAACGTTGACGATTAAAATTGACGGCGGCGGCCCGATTGGCGTCATTTTGGTCGACAGCAACGCCAAAGGGGAAGTGCGTGGCTATGTAACGAATCCGCATGTGCATTTTGAGCTGAATGAGCACGGGAAGCTTGATGTGGCGCGGGCGGTTGGCAAAAATGGGATGTTGACGGTCGTGAAAGATCTAGGCCTGCGCGACTTTTTCACCGGACAAGTGCCGCTTGTCTCCGGGGAGCTCGGCGACGATTTTACGTATTATTTTGCTTCGTCCGAGCAAATTCCGTCATCAGTCGGTGTAGGAGTGCTCGTCAATCCCGACCATACGATTCGGGCGGCGGGAGGATTTATCATCCAGTTAATGCCCGGAACGGAAGAGCGTACGATCGCCCGCATTGAAGAGCGGTTGAAACAAATTCCGCCCGTATCGCGCATGATTGAAAGCGGGCTCGGGCCGGAGCAAATGCTCGAACAGCTGTTGGGCGACGGCGGCGTGCGTGTACTGGAAACGATGCCGGTGTCATTCGTCTGCCGCTGTTCGCGTGAGCGGATTGCTGACGCCCTTATCAGCTTAGGGCCTGAGGAAATTCAAGACATCATGGACAAAGAAGGACAGGCAGAGGCTTCGTGTCATTTTTGCAATGAAACATACCATTTCGACAAAGCGGAGTTGGAACAGCTGAAACAACTCGCAAAAAAAGAATGAAAACAGTAAAATGATTGACAATTACGCCAATAGTTGATACATTGGAGACAAAGTCGATAAAATTAATGGGGATTAGAGGTGGAATCATGGCACGCACAGTCAACTCGATCACCGAATTGATCGGCGATACGCCGGCTGTGAAACTGAACCGCATCGTAGATGAAGACAGCGCGGATGTATATTTGAAGTTGGAGTTTATGAACCCGGGCAGCAGCGTCAAAGACCGGATTGCGTTGGCGATGATTGAGGCGGCGGAAAAAGCAGGCAAGCTGAAGCCGGGCGACACGATCGTTGAGCCGACAAGCGGCAACACTGGGATCGGTTTGGCGATGGTCGCGGCGGCGAAAGGGTATAAGGCGGTATTGGTCATGCCGGATACGATGAGCTTGGAACGCCGCAACCTGTTGCGGGCGTATGGAGCCGAGCTTGTGCTCACACCGGGCGCACAAGGGATGCGCGGAGCCATCGCAAAGGCGGAAGAGCTCGTCCGCGAGCACGGCTACTTTATGCCGCAGCAATTTAAAAACGAGGCGAACCCGGAAATCCATCGCTTGACGACCGGGAAAGAGATCGTGGAGCAAATGGGCGACCAGCTTGATGCGTTCGTTGCCGGCGTCGGCACAGGTGGAACGATCACGGGGGCAGGTAAAGTGTTGCGTGAGGCTTACCCGAACATTAAAATTTACGCCGTTGAACCGGCCGATTCCCCGGTCTTGTCGGGAGGAAAGCCAGGTCCGCACAAAATCCAAGGGATCGGCGCTGGCTTTGTTCCAGATATTTTGGACACGAGCATTTACGATGGGGTGATTACGGTAACGACGGAAGAAGCGTTTGCGGCGGCCCGCCGCGCGGCTCGCGAGGAAGGCATTCTCGGCGGCATTTCGTCTGGCGCTGCGATTCACGCGGCATTGAAAGTGGCGAAAGAGCTCGGCAAAGGGAAAAAAGTGCTCGCCATCATCCCGAGCAACGGCGAACGTTATTTGAGCACGCCTCTTTATCAATTTGAAGACTAAGCAGCTTTTTCGGCAGGGGCAACCCTGTCGAATTTTTTTTACGAGAATGATGACCGAGGCGGACAATCATTGTACAATATAAAGTAACGGACATCGTAAGGAGTTGACGAAGATGGAACAGCGGCGCAGGCGACTGAAACGAACGATCGACTATCGCGGACGGGATTGGTTCCGCCAGTACGAACAGCTGGCCTATAGCCGGCCTCATCATGTGTTGCTTGAGAGCGGCCAAGGGGGAAGGTACAGCATTATCGGCCTTGACCCGATCGGAGTGATCCGCGCTGATGAGCGGCGGCTCATCATCAAGCAGCGCGGGGGTGAAACGGTGCTCGATGGCCCGCCGTTTGAAAGGCTCCGGCAATGGTTTCGGCGGTTCGCCGTGCCGAATGAAGGCGACCCGTTGCCTTGCCAAGGCGGGCTGATCGGTTTCGTTAGCTATGATGCGGTTCGCTATCTAGAACGGCTCCCGGTGCTCGCGCAAGATGATTTGCAGCTGCCGTTTCTGTATTTTTTCCTCTTTGACGACGTAGCGATTTATGACCACCAAACGGAACAGCTTCATTTGCTTGCCTACGCGAATGAAGGGGAGGAAAGCGAAGCAAACCGGCGGCTGGCGCGGCATGCGCGGATGTGGCTCGAGGACCGGAATGAAGCGCTGATTTGGCCGCTTGCTGCCTCGGCAGCTGCGCCGTCTGTTTCAATGACAAAAGAGGGGTTTATGGAGGCGGTTCGCCGCGTGCAGCGCTATATTGCGGCGGGCGACGTGTTTCAAGTCAATCTATCGGTGCGCCAGTCGCAGCCGCTGTTGACACACCCATTTGCCGTCTACAAACAGTTGCGGGCTCTAAATCCATCCCCTTATATGGCGTATTTGCACACCCCAGAGTTTCAAGTGGTCAGCGGCTCGCCGGAGTTGCTCGTCCGCAAGCGGGGATGGCGCCTTGAGACGCGGCCGATTGCCGGCACACGTTCGCGCGGTCGGACGGCGGCAGAGGATGAACAAATTGCCCGCAAGTTGCTTGCGAGTGAAAAAGAGCGGGCCGAGCACGCCATGCTCGTTGATCTCGAACGGAATGACCTTGGGCGCGTCTGTGCCTACGGGACGGTTCGGGTGGACGAATGGATGACTATCGAAAAGTATTCTCATGTGATGCATATTGTTTCTCACGTATCCGGCACCATGGCGCCGGAGCACGATGCGTTTTCCGTCATTCGTGCCATGTTCCCCGGCGGGACGATCACCGGCGCTCCAAAAGTGCGAACAATGGAAATTATTGAAGAGCTGGAGCCGGTGCGCCGCGGCTTGTATACGGGCTCGATCGGTTGGATCGATTTTCAAGGAAACATGGAGCTCAACATCGCCATTCGCACGATGGTCGTCAAAGACGGATTGGCGCATGTACAGGCAGGGGCGGGCATCGTCATCGACTCCAACCCCGAGCATGAGTACAAGGAATGTATAAAGAAAGCGGCCGCCCTTTGGAAAGCGAAAGAGCTGAGCGAAGCAGAGGCATTATTTCCGAGCATGAGGTGAGAATGATGATCGTCATGATTGATAACTACGACTCATTTACGTACAATTTGGTGCAATATTTGGGCGTGTTGGGCGAAGAGCTGATTGTCAAACGGAATGATGAAATTACGGTGGCTGAAATCGAACGGCTCCGCCCCGATTTTATCATGATTTCCCCCGGTCCGTGCACACCGAATGAGGCAGGGGTCAGCCTAGAAGTCATTGATCGCTTTGCCGGTCAAATTCCCATTTTCGGCGTCTGCCTCGGGCATCAAGCCATCGCCCAGGCATTCGGCGGCCGCGTCGTCCGCGCTCCAAGGCTGATGCACGGGAAAACATCGTCCGTCTACCATGATGGGGAGACGATTTTCCGCGGCGTGCCGAACCCGTTTACGGCCACGCGCTACCATTCCCTGATCGTCGAGAGAGAGACGCTTCCGGACTGTTTCGTCGTGTCGGCTTGGACGGAAGAGGAGGAAGTGATGGCCATTCGCCATAAAACGCTGCCGGTGGAAGGCGTGCAGTTTCACCCGGAATCGATTATGACCAGCCATGGGATGCAGCTGTTGAAAAATTTTATCGACACATATAAAAAGGCGTGACGGTCATGTACGTGTATATCAACGGCGCGGTCGTTCCGCGCGAGGAGGCTCAGTTGTCAGCGTTTGATCACGGGTTTTTATATGGGCTCGGCTTATTTGAAACATTCCGCACGTATCGCGGCCACCCGTTTTTGCTTGACGATCATTTGGCGCGATTGAACAAAGGGCTGTCTGCGCTGCACATCGAAAGGCAGTTCGGCCGCGCTGAAGCGGTGGCGATCATCGAGCAGCTGCTCGAGGCCAATGGCTTGTGCGACGCGTATGTGCGCTTCAATGTATCGGCCGGGGTCGGCGATCTCGGCTTGCCGATCGAAAAGTACCGAAGCCCGACCGTCATCGTCTATATGAAGCCGCTTCCGCCGCCCGTCCCTCCGGAAGGAAAAGAAGGGGTGGTGCTCGCGGCAAGGCGGAACAGCCCGGAAGGCCAGGAGCGACTAAAGTCGCACCATTATTTAAACAATATGATTGGGAAATGGGAGCTCGGACATCGACCTCATGCGGAAGGAATTTTTTTGAATTCAGATGGGGCGGTAGCGGAGGGGATCGTTTCCAATATTTTTTGGGTGAAAGCCGGCGTTGTCTACACGCCAGCGCCGGCTGTCGGCATATTAAATGGCATCACAAGACAATTCGTCATCGCATTGCTCAGACAGTTGGGCATTCCCGTTGAAGAAGGGGCCTATCCGCTGTCCCATCTGTTGCAGGCGGATGAAGCCTTTATCACCAACTCTGTGCAGGAAATTGTCCCCCTTTTCCGCATTGGCCGTTGCGTCTACCAAGGAAAAAACGGCCCGGTGGTTCAGGCGCTGCAGCATCATTACCGGCGCTTGGCTCATCAGTTATGGACGAGGAATGAATTGGCGGAAAGGATGAACGACTGATGACAACATCGATGCGCCCTCTTCGGCTTCAATGCCGCGGGCATGAATTTGACTTAAACAAAAAAACGTTGATCATGGGCATTGTCAACGTTACGCCCGATTCGTTTTCCGACGGCGGCCGGTTTTACGACGTGGAAAACGCGGTCAAGCACGCGAAGCGGCTTGTGGCGGAAGGAGCAGACATCATTGACATCGGCGGTGAATCAACTCGTCCGGGGGCAGATCCAGTGCCGCTCGATGAAGAGCTGCGCCGGGTCATCCCAGCGGTCAAAGCGATCGCTGAGGCGGTGAACGTACCCATTTCCATTGACACTTACAAGGCAGAGGTCGCTCGGCAAGCGATCGAAGCGGGAGCGCACATGATCAACGACGTTTGGGGAGCAAAAGCCGATCCCGATATGGCCCGCGTCGCCGCCACGTACGGCGTGCCGATTATTTTAATGCACAACCGCCGCGATATGGCGTATCGCGATTTAATTTCCGACATGATCGCTGATTTGCAGGAAAGCATTCGCATTGCCAAAGGAGCCGGTGTGAAAGAGGAAAACATTATTTTAGACCCAGGCATCGGCTTCGCCAAGACGGTCGAGCATAACTTGGAAGTGATGCGCCGTCTTGACGAATTTGCCGCTCTTGGCTATCCGCTTTTGCTCGGTACATCGCGCAAACGGTTTATCGGCCATGTGCTCAATGTCCCAGTTGAGGAACGGATGGAAGGGACGGGAGCGACCGTTTGCCTCGGCATCGTCAAAGGCGTGCATATCGTCCGCGTCCACGATGTATTGCCGATTGCTCGCATGGTGAAAATGATGGATGCCATGCTTGGGAAGGGAGAGAGCGGCCATCGATAAAATCTACGTGCACGGCATGGAATTTTACGGTTACCACGGGGTGCTTCGCGAAGAAAACATCCTTGGTCAGCGGTTTTTGGTCGATGTGACGTTGGAGCTCGATTTGCAGCCCGCCGGGCGGAGCGATCGTCTTGAGTATACCGTCAACTACGCCGATGTGTACGAGCACTGCCGGGTGATCGTGGAAGAGCGGACGTTTGCCTTGATCGAGGCGGTCGCTGAAGCGATCGCTGCCGACTTGCTCGCCGTCTTTCCTGTTGTTCAGCGTTGCATTGTCAAAGTGACAAAGCCGAATCCGCCGATTCGCGGCCATTATCAATATGTCGCAGTCGAAATTGATAGGGGTCGTTAAATGGAAAACATTGCATATCTCGCTTTAGGCTCTAACCTTGGAGATCGTGTTTCCTATTTGCGTTCTGCCATTGAAGCGCTCTATCATCATAAAGAAATTTTTATCACATCCAGCTCATCGATTTATGAAACTGATCCGGTTGGCTACGTCAATCAAGGCAAGTTTTTAAACATGGTGATCGAGGTGGCGACGACGTTGTCGCCGTTTGCCTTGCTTGACGTGACCCAGCAAATCGAACGAAAATTTGGGAGGAAAAGGGAAATTCGTTGGGGGCCACGAACGTTAGACCTTGACATTTTGCTGTATAATCATGAAAATATTGAAACAGAGCAACTGACGATCCCGCACCCGCGCATGGCGGAGCGGGCGTTCGTGCTCATCCCGTTGTTGGAAGTCAACTCTCACGTGACAATACCGAACCTTTCCGAGCCGTTAATCGACATCATTGACCGACTACCTGACAAAAAAGGAGTTCATGTATGGAAGCGGAAAGATGGGGAAGACGTATTCGCGCTTTTCGAAAGTTGAAGGGATATACGCAAGAAAGACTGGCGAAAGAACTTGGCATTTCTGTATCGATTCTTGGTGAAATTGAACGCGGAAACCGAATGCCGTCCGATTCACTCGTTGGACAAATTGCCGAACGGCTGAACATATCGGTAGAGGAGCTGTCTCCGCCGAAACTCGAATCAAACAAGTAGAAAGGAGGCATCTGCGATGTTTCGCATCGGCGATGTCGAAATTAAAAACCGTGTCGTGCTCGCCCCGATGGCAGGCGTATGCAACTCTGCGTTCCGCCTGACCGTCAAAGAATTCGGCGCCGGGCTTGTATGCGCGGAGATGGTCAGCGACAAAGGAATCGTATACAACAACGAAAAGACGTTAAACATGTTATATATTGATGAACGGGAAAAGCCGATCAGCTTGCAAATTTTCGGCGGCGAGAAAGAGACGCTCGTCAAAGCGGCGAAATTTGTCGATAAAAATACGAATGCCGATATCATCGACATTAACATGGGTTGCCCAGTGCCGAAAATTACGAATTGCGACGCTGGAGCGAAATGGCTGCTTGACCCGAATAAAATCTATGATGTCGTTGCCGCGATCGTCGATGCCGTGGAAAAACCGGTCACGGTGAAAATGCGGATCGGTTGGGATGAAAAGCACATTTACGCCGTCGAAAACGCTCAAGCCGTCGAGCGCGCCGGCGGGAAGGCCGTCGCCGTTCATGGACGGACAAGGGTGCAAATGTATGAAGGAAAAGCGGACTGGAACATCATCAAGCAAGTGAAAGAAGCGGTCAGCATCCCAGTCATCGGCAATGGCGACGTCAAAACGCCGCAAGATGCCAAACGGATGCTGGAAGAGACAGGAGTCGACGGTGTCATGATCGGACGGGCGGCGCTTGGCAACCCATGGATGATCTACCGCACGGTCCGCTATTTAGAAACTGGGGAGCTCATTCCGGAACCGACGCCGCGGGAAAAAATCGACGTCTGCCTGTTGCATTTGGATCGGTTGATTGCCTTAAAAGGCGAGTATATCGCCGTGAAAGAAATGCGTAAACACGCTGCTTGGTATTTAAAGGGTATTCGCGGTGCAGCGAAAATCCGCAACGCCATCAATGAATGCGAAACGCGGGACGAACTGGCCGCGCTGTTGCTTCGCGTGGCGGAAGAAGCGGAAGTCCAAGCAGCGGCGAACGCCGAAGCCGTTTAACATCGCTCCGAAAGAAGTCTCCCACTTCGCAACAAAGTGAAAGTGGGAGAGGAGTTTTGGTTAGGCGCAACCGAAGGCGATGATCGAACCGTGGGCGCACGGGGATCGCTCGGTCCATTTCCCGGCATAGGATGGGATGATCTGAGAAGCCCCCATCTTCCATGCATTAGCGTAGAAGGTGGGAGTATGTCGCACAACAGGGACGATGTTCATGCAGCGGAGAACTGCCAGCGGGCGCTGGCAGTATTTTTCGTAAAAAATCGCTAAATGGAGTGAATGAGCCATGAGTCACGAAGAATTGAACGACCAACTGCGCGTCCGCAGGGAAAAGCTGAAAAAAATTGAAGAATTGGGCGTTGACCCGTTTGGCAAGCGGTTCGAGCGCACTCATAAAGCGCAAGAACTGTTCGAGCTGTACGGCGATTTATCGAAAGAGGAATTGGAGGAAAAGCAAATTGAAGTCGCCGTCGCCGGCCGCATCATGACAAAGCGCGGCAAAGGCAAAGCGGGATTTGCCCACATCCAAGACGTTACAGGGCAAATCCAAATTTACGTCCGCCAAGACGATGTCGGCGAACAACAGTACGAACTGTTTAAAATCTCCGACCTTGGCGACATCGTCGGTGTGCGCGGCACAATGTTTAAAACAAAAGTCGGTGAACTTTCCATCAAAGTGTCGTCGTACGAATTTTTGACGAAGGCGCTACGTCCATTGCCGGAAAAATACCACGGTTTGAAAGATATCGAGCAACGCTATCGCCAGCGTTATCTCGATTTAATCATGAATCCAGAAAGCAAGAAGACGTTCATTACTCGCAGTTTGATCATCCAATCGATGCGGCGGTATCTTGACAGCCATGGCTATTTGGAAGTTGAAACGCCGATGATGCACGCTGTGGCTGGGGGTGCTGCGGCGCGTCCGTTCATTACGCATCATAACGCATTGGATATGACCCTTTATATGCGAATCGCCATCGAGCTCCATTTAAAACGGCTCATCGTCGGCGGTTTGGAAAAGGTGTATGAAATCGGCCGCGTTTTCCGGAACGAAGGCATTTCCACCCGCCATAATCCGGAGTTTACGATGCTCGAATTGTACGAGGCGTACGCCGATTTCCGCGACATCATGAAACTGACCGAGAATTTGATCGCCCACATTGCGAATGAAGTGCTCGGAACGACGAAAATTCAATACGGCGAACATATCGTTGACTTAACGCCTGAATGGCGGCGCCTCCATATGGTTGACGCAATCAAGGAATATGTCGGCGTCGACTTCTGGCAGCAGATGAGCGACGAAGAGGCGCGGGAGCTGGCGAAAGAACATGGCGTGGAAGTCGCTCCCCACATGACGTTTGGCCATATTGTCAACGAGTTTTTTGAACAAAAAGTCGAGTCCCATCTCATCCAGCCGACGTTCATTTATGGCCATCCGGTTGAAATTTCACCGTTGGCCAAGAAAAATCCGGACGACCCGCGTTTTACCGACCGATTTGAGCTGTTTATCGTCGGGCGCGAACATGCCAATGCCTTTACTGAACTGAACGACCCGATTGATCAGCGCCAACGCTTCGAGGCGCAGCTGAAAGAGCGTGAACAAGGAAACGATGAAGCGCATGAAATGGACGAGGACTTCCTTGAAGCACTCGAATACGGCATGCCGCCGACAGGCGGGCTTGGCATCGGCGTCGACCGCTTAGTTATGCTCTTGACCAACTCGCCGTCCATTCGTGATGTGCTGCTCTTCCCACAAATGCGCCATAAATAACCATGATCGTCCCCTGCAAAGAAAAACGGCAGGGGACGATCTGTGTAAAAAAAACTATTGACTTTAAAATTTTAGTTATGTAAAATAAAGATCGTCGTTTTCACAAAAAACAGGTGCAAAAAAGCGAGTTGACAAACATTCTCCAATGTGTTATATTATGATAGCACGTTGAAACAATAGAACAGTTGTTAAAAACAAAGGATTATTGACAAACAAATAAATGTAATTATAATATAACTTGTCTGTTGATTGCCTAGTGATGATAGCGGAGGGGAAACACCCGTTCCCATCCCGAACACGGAAGTTAAGCCCTCCAGCGCCGATGGTAGTTGGGGCCAGCGCCCCTGCAAGAGTAGGTCGTTGCTAGGCAATTCCGTGGAGGATTAGCTCAGCTGGGAGAGCACTTGCCTTACAAGCAAGGGGTCGGCGGTTCGATCCCGTCATCCTCCACCATTTATGCATTTATGTGAATACGATATGAGCCATTAGCTCAGTAACGAGCGATGCATCTTCGAGTTGACTGCGAGTTACCTCGACGCATCAGGCTTCTTTGAAACAGCTGGTAGAGGAAGAGGCAGGTAGAGCAACGAGCGATACATCCTCGAAATCGCTTCGAGTTGTCCCGACGCACTGGGCATCCTTGAATCAGCTAGCAGAGGAAGGGACATCGTCAAATATCTGAGTGTATTCAAAATATGAGCCATTAGCTCAGTAGGTAGAGCATCTGACTTTTAATCAGAGGGTCGGAGGTTCGAGTCCTCCATGGCTCACCACAATTGATTTGCGGGTGTGGCGGAATTGGCAGACGCGCTAGATTCAGGGTCTAGTGCCCTTTACGGGCGTGGGGGTTCGAGTCCCTTCACCCGCATGTTGGTTCGAGCGGAAGTAGTTCAGTGGTAGAACACCACCTTGCCAAGGTGGGGGTCGCGGGTTCGAGTCCCGTCTTCCGCTCCATTTATTTGCCCATTTAGCCGGGGTGGCGGAATTGGCAGACGCACAGGACTTAAAATCCTGGGGTAGGTAACTACCGTGCCGGTTCGAGTCCGGCCCTCGGCACTTGCGCTCGTAGCTCAATTGGATAGAGCATCTGACTACGGATCAGAAGGTTAGGGGTTCGAATCCTCTCGAGCGCGTTAACGGGAAGTAGCTCAGCTTGGTAGAGCACATGGTTTGGGACCATGGGGTCGCAGGTTCAAATCCTGTCTTCCCGATAGCGGCCACATGGGGCCTTAGCTCAGCTGGGAGAGCGCCTGCTTTGCACGCAGGAGGTCATCGGTTCGATCCCGATAGGCTCCATCATCGTTCCTTGAAAACTGAACGAAACGAAGCGCAACGAAAAGCGGAGGTCCGTGGATCGCCGCGACGGGCAAATGTTCTTCACCCACAGGGGTGCTTGCACCCCGAGGGGGGTATTTGACCCCGAGCGGCGGCGGACCGAAGCGGAATTAGCCAATCAATTTTCTTTGGAGAGTTTGATCCTGGCTCAGGACGAACGCTGGCGGCGTGCCTAATACATGCAAGTCGAGCGGACCGGATCGGAGCTTGCTCTGGTTTGGTCAGCGGCGGACGGGTGAGTAACACGTGGGCAACCTGCCCGCAAGACCGGGATAACTCCGGGAAACCGGGGCTAATACCGGATAACACCGAAGACCGCATGGTCT
>NZ_SDLA01000017.1:0-58172 GCF_013096845.1 Geobacillus sp. BMUD | reverse complement strand
GGACAATAGAAAAGCGCAGGCGAGCGGTTCGCCGCGACGGGCAAATGTTCTTCGCCCGCAGGGGTGCTTGCACCCCGAGGGAGAAGGTTATTTGACCCCGAGCGGCGGCGAGCCGGAGCTAGACAGTACGAAAAGCGGAGGCCGCCCGCTTATCGGCGAAACGCGCTGGAGGGCCTGCGAGGAGGCTGTCGCCGCCGCAGCAGGACCGAAGCGTCGCGAGCCGATGGCGGCCGGAGCTAGACAGTACGAAGCGCGGCTTCTTCCGACGGTTATCTAGTTTTGAGGGAATGAACTATTTCGATTGACAAATCCAACAGGATGGATATAATAATGACTGTCCAAGATGATCATCATTGCCTAGTGGCTATGGCGGAGGGGAAACACCCGTTCCCATCCCGAACACGGAAGTTAAGCCCTCCAGCGCCGATGGTAGTTGGGGCCAGCGCCCCTGCAAGAGTAGGTCGCTGCTAGGCAAAATGGAACGCACGTCTTTTCTTTCCTTTAGGGAAAAGGCGTGCTTTTTCATTTATTCGGCTGCTTGACGTTTGTTTGCCCAAAAAAGCGGATATTCTATAGTTAGTTTTCCTTCTTTGGTCACCCTTGAAATTTTCCGTAATACATTGTATAGTAAGATTAAGGTCAAATATAGTCAAAGTCAATAAAGGGGCAGTGGGGTGTCCTTGTCAGCGGACGGCCCATCGCCAGGCAGCTTGGTTGTAAGGAAGGTGGTAGGTAGAGTGCCGAACATTTCCGACATCATTGAGCAATATTTAAAGCAAGTGCTTAATATGAGCGACCAAGATATCGTCGAAATTAAGCGAAGCGAAATCGCCAATAAATTCCAATGTGTTCCGTCACAGATCAACTATGTCATCAATACGAGGTTTACCCTTGAAAGAGGGTACATCGTCGAAAGCAAGCGCGGTGGCGGCGGGTATATCCGTATTATGAAAGTAAAGACAAAGAGTGAAGCACAGCTTATTGACCAGTTGCTCGATCTTGTCGGCCACCGCATCAGCCAATCGAATGCCGAAAATGTGGTAAAACGTCTCGTTGAAGAAAAGGTAATTTCGGAGCGGGAAGCGAAAATTATGTTAAGCGCTATGGATCGTTCTGTTTTATATATTGATTTACCGAAACGGGATGAACTGCGAGCCCGCATGTTAAAAGCGATGTTGACATCGCTGAAATACAAATAGGGGGGAGGAAGAGGCATTGATTTGCCAAGAATGCAAGCAGCGGCCGGCCACGATGCATTTTACCAAAATCATCAATGGGGAGAAAACGGAATTTCACCTTTGTGAGCAATGTGCCAGAGAGCATGGCCATATGTTTACGTTCTACGGCAATGATGATTTTTCACTTAACAACTTGTTGGCAGGGCTTCTCAACTTTCAAGCGCCAATGAAAGAGATGACGGCGAACGCGTTTCCGAACCCAGATGTACTTCAATGCGAGACGTGCCAAATGACATATCATCAATTCACACAAATCGGGCGGTTCGGCTGCGTCGACTGCTACCGGACGTTTGCACGCTACTTGCCGCCGATTTTGAAACGGCTCCATAGCGGCAATACCGCTCATTCAGGAAAAATTCCAAAGCGAAAAGGCGGCGTTCTCCATTTGCGCAAGCAGCTTGCTATGTTGAAACAAAAACTTCAGGAGCTCGTCGCTCGTGAGGAGTTCGAGCGGGCAGCTGAGGTGCGCGACCAAATCCGTTCGTTGGAGGATGAACTTCGTCGACGCGGAGAGGGGGATATGTAGCGGTATGTCGTTCGAGAAGTTTTTCAATACGGCTGTCAGCGCGTGGATGAGCCAAGAGGGGCCGGATTCGGACATCGTCTTAAGCAGTCGCATCCGGTTGGCGCGCAACATTGTTGACTTTCGTTTTCCAACGTTGTTTAGCAGTGAAGAAGCGATGCAAATCATCACGTTGTTTGAACGGACGTTTGCCCATCGTTCTTACGGAGGGGCAGGCCGTTTCGAGTTGTTGAAAATGTCGGAGCTTCAGCCGATTGAAAAACGGGTATTGGTAGAAAAACACTTAATTAGCCCGCATTTGGCTGAGGATTCGCCGTTTGGCGCCTGCCTGCTCTCGGAGAACGAGGAAATCAGCATTATGATTAACGAAGAAGACCATATTCGCATCCAATGCCTGTTCCCAGGTCTGCAGCTTGCTGAGGCGCTCGAGGCGGCGAGCGAATTGGACGATTGGATTGAAGGGTATGTCAACTATGCCTTTGACGAGCGGCTTGGTTATTTAACGAGTTGCCCCACCAATGTCGGGACAGGATTGCGGGCTTCGGTGATGATGCATCTTCCGGCGCTTGTGCTGACGCAGCAAATTAACCGCATTATTCCTGCCATCAACCAGCTTGGGCTCGTTGTCCGCGGAACATACGGAGAAGGGAGTGAAGCGTTAGGAAATATATTCCAAATTTCCAACCAGATCACGCTTGGGAAATCGGAGGAAGACATTGTTGCTGATTTGCATACGATCGTCCAGCAACTGATCGCCCAAGAAAGAGCGGCTCGTCAGGCATTAGTGAAAACTTTGGGCATACAATTAGAAGACAAGGTGTTCCGTTCGTACGGCATACTGGCCAACTGCCGCGTCATCGAATCGAAAGAAGCGGCGCAATGTCTGTCCGATGTTCGCTTAGGGATTGATCTAGGATATATCAAGAACATCTCGCGCAACATTTTAAATGAGCTGATGATTTTGACGCAGCCAGGATTTTTGCAGCAATATGCCGGCGGAGCGCTTCGTCCTGAAGAACGGGACGTCCGCCGCGCGGCGCTGATCCGGGAGCGTTTAAAGATGGAGGAACGAAGAAAGATGGAGGGTGATGAACGATGATGTTTGGCAGATTTACGGAACGAGCGCAAAAAGTGCTGGCGCTGGCGCAGGAAGAAGCCATTCGCCTCGGTCATAACAATATCGGCACAGAACATATTTTGCTCGGCCTCATCCGCGAAGGCGAAGGGATCGCTGCTAAGGCGCTCATGGCACTTGGGCTCGGCCCTGATAAAATCCAAAAAGAAGTTGAATCGCTCATCGGCCGTGGCAGTGAAGTGTCGCATACGATCCACTATACGCCGCGGGCGAAAAAAGTGATTGAGCTGTCGATGGATGAAGCGCGGAAGCTCGGCCATTCATACGTTGGCACAGAACATATTTTGCTTGGGTTGATCCGCGAGGGCGAAGGGGTGGCCGCCCGCGTGCTGAACAACTTGGGAGTAAGCTTGAACAAAGCGCGCCAACAAGTGTTGCAGCTGCTTGGCAGCAATGAGTCGATGTCAGGTCATGGCGGCGGCGCCTCGCATGTGAGCACGCCGACGCTTGACAGCCTTGCCCGCGACTTGACAGCGATTGCCCGCGAAGGGCGGCTGGATCCGGTCATCGGTCGCAGCAAAGAAATTCAGCGCGTCATTGAAGTGTTAAGCCGGCGGACGAAAAACAATCCGGTGTTGATTGGCGAGCCAGGTGTTGGGAAAACGGCCATTGCTGAAGGGTTAGCCCAACAAATTGTCAATAACGAAGTGCCAGAAACGCTGCGCGACAAGCGGGTCATGACGCTCGATATGGGGACGGTTGTCGCCGGAACGAAATATCGGGGGGAATTTGAAGACCGACTGAAAAAAGTGATGGATGAAATTCGCCAAGCGGGCAACATTATCTTGTTCATCGACGAACTGCATACATTGATTGGCGCCGGTGGGGCGGAAGGAGCGATCGACGCGTCGAACATTTTGAAACCGGCGTTGGCGCGCGGGGAGCTTCAATGCATCGGCGCGACAACGCTCGATGAGTACCGGAAATATATTGAAAAAGATGCCGCGCTTGAACGCCGCTTTCAGCCGATTTACGTTGAGGAACCGACAGTGGAAGAATCGATCCAAATTTTAAAAGGGCTGCGTGATCGGTATGAAGCGCATCACCGCGTTTCGATTTCCGACGAGGCGATTGTGCAAGCCGTCAAATTGTCTGACCGCTACATCACCGACCGTTTCTTGCCGGATAAGGCGATCGATTTGATCGACGAGGCTTGCTCGAAAGTGCGCCTTCGTTCGTTCACGGCACCGCCGAAATTGAAAGAACTTGAACAAAAGCTTGAGGAAGTGCGGAAAGAAAAAGATGCGGCGGTGCAAAGCCAAGAGTTTGAAAAGGCGGCGTCGCTGCGCGATATGGAGCAGCGGTTGCGCGAAGAACTAGAGGAAACGAAACGAGCATGGAAAGAAAAACAAGGCCAAGAAAATTTGGAAGTGACGGTCGAAGACATCGCCGCGGTCGTCTCGAGTTGGACCGGCATTCCAGTGTCGAAGCTCGCCGAAACGGAAACGGAGCGGCTGCTCAAGCTGGAAGAAATTTTGCATTCGCGTGTCGTCGGCCAAGATGAGGCGGTCAAAGCCGTCGCCAAAGCGGTGCGCCGCGCCCGTGCGGGACTGAAAGACCCGAAACGCCCGATCGGTTCGTTCATTTTCCTTGGTCCGACTGGCGTTGGGAAAACGGAGTTGGCACGCGCCTTGGCAGAAGCAATGTTTGGCGACGAAGACGCCCTTATTCGAATCGATATGTCTGAGTATATGGAAAAACACTCGACATCGCGGCTCATCGGGTCCCCGCCGGGGTATGTCGGTTATGAAGAAGGCGGCCAGCTGACGGAAAAAGTGCGCCGCAAGCCGTATTCGGTTGTCCTGTTGGATGAGATGGAAAAAGCGCATCCGGACGTGTTCAATATTTTGTTGCAAGTGTTGGAAGATGGGCGGCTGACTGACTCGAAAGGGCGGACGGTCGACTTCCGCAACACGATCATTATCATGACATCCAACGTCGGCGCCGATGCGTTGAAACGAAACAAGTACGTTGGCTTCAACATCCAAGACGGGAACCAGCAATACAAAGATATGAAAAGCAAAGTGATGGATGAGCTGAAAAAAGCATTCCGTCCAGAGTTTTTAAACCGGATCGACGAAATCATCGTCTTCCATTCGCTCGAAAAAGACCATCTCAAACAAATCGTCCGGTTGATGGCTGATACGCTCGTGAAGCGGCTAAAGGAGCAAGACATTGATCTTGAACTGACGGAGGCCGCCATTGAAAAAATCGCCGCTGAAGGGTTCGATCCAGAATACGGTGCCCGCCCGTTGCGCCGCGCCCTGCAAAAGCATGTTGAAGATCGTTTATCCGAAGAATTGTTAAAAGGTACGATCGCCAAAGGGCAAAAAGTCGTCGTGGATGTCAAAGACGGGGAGTTTGTCGTATTGTCAAAACAGGCGGTCGTGTAACGTATAAGGGGAAAAGGTATGCGGCAGCTTCCTGCCCATGCCTTTTTTCGTTGGAAAATGTTACAGAAAGGGTTAGAATCGATGGCGAAGAAGAGAACGAAATTTGTTTGCCAAGAGTGCGGATACGAGTCGGCCAAATGGCTTGGACGATGTCCGGGATGCCAAACATGGAATTCGTTTGTTGAGGAAATTGAGCAGGAAAAACCGACTGTGCGCGGCGCATTTCTTCATTCGGAGCGGGGGGGTTCGGCCAAACCGGTCCCGATTACAACCGTGGAGGCGGCGCAAGAGCCGCGCATGAAAACGAACAGCGTGGAGCTCAATCGTGTGCTTGGCGGTGGAATCGTCAAAGGTTCGCTTGTTTTGATCGGCGGCGATCCTGGCATTGGCAAATCAACGTTGCTTTTGCAAACATCGGCGCAGCTCGCCGCCGCCGGGCATAAAGTGCTGTATGTCTCCGGCGAGGAGTCGGTCAAACAAGTAAAGCTGCGCGCTGAGCGCCTTCGCGCCGAGTGTGACCAACTGTATGTGTTGGCGGAAGCAGATTTGGAATATATTGTAACATCGGTTGAAACGATTCAGCCCGCCTGTGTGATCATCGATTCGATTCAGACAGTGTATCGCACCGACATCACCTCTGCGCCGGGCAGCGTCACCCAAGTGCGCGAATGCACGGCCGAGCTGATGAAGCTGGCGAAAACGAAAGGCATTGCCATTTTTATCGTCGGCCATGTGACGAAAGAAGGGGCGATCGCCGGGCCGCGTCTGCTCGAACATATGGTGGACACCGTTCTCTATTTTGAAGGGGAGCGGCATCATACGTATCGCATTTTGCGGGCGGTGAAAAACCGTTTTGGCTCAACGAACGAAATCGGCATTTTTGAGATGCGCGACATCGGGCTTAAGGAAGTGGAAAACCCATCAGAAGTGTTTTTAGAAGAACGGTCGCGCGGGGCGGCTGGCTCGACGGTCGTGGCGGCGATGGAAGGGACGCGTCCGGTGCTCGTCGAAATCCAGGCGCTCGTCTCGCCGACGAGCTTCGGCAACCCAAGGCGAATGGCGACCGGCCTTGATCATAACCGGGTATCGCTTTTGATGGCTGTGCTTGAAAAGCGAGTTGGTCTGCTGTTGCAAAACCAGGATGCTTACTTGAAAGTGGCGGGCGGCGTGAAGCTTGATGAACCGGCGATTGATTTGGCGGTCGCCGTGAGCATCGCCTCAAGCTTTCGCGACCGGCCGACGAATCCAACGGACGTCATTATCGGCGAAGTCGGCCTGACCGGAGAAGTGCGCCGCGTCTCCCGCATCGAACAGCGGGTGCAGGAGGCGGTAAAATTAGGCTTTTCCCGCATCATTGTGCCGAAAAATAATTTAGCCGGCTGGCAGCCGCCAAAAGGCGTTCATGTGATCGGCGTTTCGCATGTGGCCGAGGCGCTTGAGCATACAATGTGTTAATCGCTCTTTCGCCTGCGCGGCCCGCTTCTTCGCGCCCAAGGGGATAGAGTGATCAAAAATTCATCGTCTCTTCATTCCTTACATGCTCAAGCAGAGGCATAAAACAGCCTAAAAGGATTGAACCTTTTCGCTCTAATGTACGTAAAAAATAGTAGGGGATCCGAAACAACTCCGGCGTTTTCCGCCTATTGTTACAAGCAGATGTCGAATGTTCAAAAACGATGAAAAATTGCCTTCCAATTGGTTTCAAACATGGGAAACTGTTTATAATGTTAAATAGGGAGGTGAAGATGGGCTGATGGTCAAACGTATTGTGCAATTATTTTTCCTCGCCGTAGGCGGAACGTTAGGCGCCATGTTTTTGCCTGACTTGCTCAAGCTGATGAAAGTAAGCGGCATGCCGCTTCTTGATCATTCGTATACGCTGGCGGTATTGGGAGCGGTTGTTTTCTTTTTGCTGACGTTTTGGCTTGTTGATTATGTCGTCGACATGATTCGCTGGGTGGAGGAAACGCTGGTGAAGGCGCCGGCCGCCGACGTGCTATTTGGCAGTCTCGGGCTGATTTTCGGTCTTATTATCGCGTTTTTCGTTGTCATGCCGTTGCAATCGTTTCACATTCAAGTGTTGAATACGGTGTTGCCCATTTTTTTGACGGTGTTGCTTGGGTACTTAGGGTTTCGCGTCGGCTTAAAGAAACGGAATGAGTTGATGAACTTATTTTCCTTGTCCAACCGCATGGCGAAGAAAAAAGGTGGAGAAGCCGAAAACGAATCGTCAAAGGGCGGTGCCGTGAAAATTTTGGATACGAGTGTCATCATCGACGGGCGGATTGCAGACATTTGCCAAACTGGTTTTTTGGAAGGGCCTCTTGTCATCCCGCGGTTTGTGCTCGAAGAATTGCAGCATATCGCCGATTCGTCCGACGTGCTCAAGCGGAACCGCGGCCGCCGCGGCTTGGATATTTTGAACCGCATCCAAAAAGAAATGGCGATGAAAGTGGAAATCTATGAAGCGGATTTCAGCGACGTCCAGGAGGTCGACAGCAAACTCGTCAAGCTGGCAAAGCAGCTTCAAGGCGTTGTCGTGACGAACGATTTCAATTTAAACAAAGTATGTGAGCTGCAAAACGTGCGTGTTTTGAATATCAACGATTTGGCGAACGCCGTCAAACCGGTGGTGCTGCCGGGTGAAGAGCTGAATGTGCACGTCATTAAAGATGGGAAGGAGCATAACCAAGGCGTGGCCTATTTGGATGACGGGACGATGATCGTCGTTGAAGATGGCAAAGAATATATCGGCAAACGGGTTGACGTTTTAGTCACCAGCGTGTTACAAACATCTGCGGGGAGAATGATTTTCGCCAAGCTGAAACTGTTGCAAAAAGCGTTGTAGAAGAACAGGGGAAACGTCCGATGAAGTATGAAGCGATCGTATTGGCGGCCGGACAAGGAAAGCGGATGAACGCCGGCATGAACAAGCAGTTTCTTGAACTTGGCGGCGAACCGCTCATCGTTCGGACATTGAAAGTGTTTGACGGCGACGAGCGGTGCGCCGGCATTGTGCTCGTCGTCAACCCGGCCGAACGGCACCGGTTTGAGCAGCTGCTTGAACGCCATCGCATCCGCAAAGTCATGGCGTTTGCCAACGGCGGACGGGAGCGGCAGCATAGCGTCTATAACGGATTGCAGGCGCTCCAGGGGGAGGAGATTGTTCTCATCCATGACGGCGCCCGCCCGTTTGTCCGCGTTCATCATTTGCACGAGTTAGTGAACGCCGCCGTTCAGTACGGAGCGGCCATCCCGGCCGTGCGGGTGAAAGATACGATTAAAAAAGCGAACGGTTTGTTTGTCGAGCAGACGATTGATCGTTCCAGCTTGTGGGCGGTGCAAACGCCACAAGCTTTTCGTCTGTCTTTGATCATGGAAGCGCACGAAGCGGCGAAACAGGCCGGATATCTTGGTACGGACGATGCCAGCCTTGTGGAACGAATCGGCAAGCCGGTAAAGATCATTGAAGGGGATTATCGTAATATTAAGCTGACGACGCCCGAGGACCTTTTGGTTGCTGAGGCGATTTTAGCAAGCCGTACGGCTGAATAGATGGGGGTGGAGAAATGTTTCGCATTGGACAAGGGTTTGACGTCCATCAGCTTGTCGAAGGGCGTCCGCTGATCATTGGCGGCGTCACCATTCCGTATGAAAAAGGGTTGCTCGGCCACTCCGATGCCGACGTGCTGCTTCATGCGGTGGCGGACGCATGCCTTGGGGCGATCGGCGCCGGGGACATCGGCCGACATTTTCCGGACACGGACCCGCGCTTTAAAGATGCCGACTCGGCTGAGCTGTTGGCGCACGTATGGGCGCTTGTTCGGCAGGAAGGGTACGCGCTAGTGAACGCCGACTGCACGATCATCGCGCAAAAGCCGAAGATGGCGCCGTATATTGAAGAAATGAAGAGGGTGATCGCCCGGCTGCTCGAGGCCGATCACTCGCAAGTCAATGTGAAAGCGACGACGACGGAGAAGCTCGGATTCACTGGGCGGGGGGAAGGCATTGCCGCCCAAGCAGTCGTCTTGCTGCAAAAAAGCTGATGGAGCGGCCTTTGGCCACATCATTTAGGAGGTCTCGTTTCTCCATACATAAGCGCTTTGTTCACCGTCCTAGGGGAAAGGGGTGTCGGCAAATCGGCGCCGCCCTAGGCGAGAGCCGTCTGTTTTGAACTTTGCCGCGATAAACGGTACAATAGTGGTACAAGTTTCGATGAAATTGGAGGTTTTGGACGATGGCAAAAGACGTGCGCGTGCGCTATGCGCCGAGCCCGACCGGCCATTTGCATATCGGCGGAGCGCGGACAGCGTTGTTTAACTATTTATTTGCCCGCCATCACGGCGGAAAAATGATCGTCCGCATCGAGGATACGGATATTGAACGGAACGTCGAAGGCGGCGAACAGTCGCAGCTTGAAAATTTAAAATGGCTTGGCATTGATTATGACGAATCGATTGACAAAGACGGCGGCTACGGGCCGTACCGGCAAACGGAACGGCTTGATATTTATCGAAAATATGTGAATGAATTGCTTGAACAAGGTCATGCGTACAAATGTTTTTGCACGCCGGAAGAGCTCGAGCGCGAGCGGGAGGCGCAGCGGGCGGCCGGCATCGCCGCTCCGCAGTACAGCGGCAAATGCCGCCATTTGACGCCGGAGCAAGCAGCAGAGCTTGAGGCGCAAGGGAAGCCGTATACGATCCGCCTGAAAGTGCCGGAAGGGAAAACGTACGAATTTTATGATTTAGTGCGCGGCAAAGTGGTGTTTGAGTCGAAGGACGTCGGCGGCGATTGGGTGATTGTCAAGGCGAATGGCATTCCGACATACAATTTCGCTGTTGTTATCGACGACCATTTAATGGAAATCAGCCATGTGTTTCGCGGTGAGGAGCATTTGTCCAATACGCCGAAGCAGCTCATGGTATACGAATATTTCGGCTGGGAGCCGCCGCAGTTCGCGCACTTGACGTTGATCGTCAACGAGCAGCGGAAAAAGCTGTCGAAGCGCGATGAATCGATCATTCAGTTCGTCTCACAATACAAAGAGCTTGGCTATTTGCCAGAAGCGATGTTCAACTTTTTCGCGTTGCTTGGCTGGTCGCCGGAAGGGGAGGAAGAAATTTTTACGAAAGACGAACTGATCCGCATGTTTGATGTCTCCCGGCTGTCCAAATCGCCGTCCATGTTTGATACGAAAAAGCTGACATGGATGAACAACCAATATATCAAAAAGCTCGACCTTGACCGGCTTGTGGAGCTGGCCTTGCCGCATTTAGTGAAAGCCGGACGCCTGCCGGCCGATATGACGGATGAACAGCGGCAATGGGCGCGCGATTTAATTGCCTTGTATCAAGAGCAAATGAGCTACGGGGCGGAGATCGTCCCGCTGTCTGAGCTGTTCTTTAAAGAAGAAATCGACTACGAGGACGAGGCGCGTCAAGTGCTGGCTGAAGAGCAAGTGCCGGCTGTGCTTTCCACCTTCCTTGAAATCGTGCGTGAGCTTGAGCCGTTTACGGCAGACGAGATCAAAGCGGCCATTAAAGCCGTGCAAAAGGCGACCGGGCAAAAAGGGAAAAAGTTGTTTATGCCGATCCGCGCGGCGGTGACTGGGCAAACGCACGGGCCGGAGCTGCCGTTTGCCATTCAGCTGCTCGGCAAGAAAAAGGTGATTGAGCGGCTGGAGCGGGCGTTGCAAGAAAAATTTTAATCGGCCTCTGCACGTTTATACGGTGGATGTGGTATAATAATACAAAGTTTTCGTTGCCACAAGCGTATAAGGGAAAAGCGTTGACGAGGAGAAGTAGGAAGCATCGGCATCCCAGAGAGAGCCGTCTTGGCTGGAAGCGGCTTATGTTCGGTGTTGTCTGAAGTGCGCCTCGGAGCCTCCTTTCGAACCGGAACAGAGACGTTCTGCAGTAGAGGGGAGCGGAGCATCTCCGTTATCGGAATCGAGTGAGCGAAACGGCGTCCCGTTTCGCTAAACAGAGTGGAACCGCGCCAACAGCGTCTCTGTGTCTTCGGCACAGGGGCGCTTTTCTATTCACAAGGCAACTGAAGAGGGATGGAGGGAGGATATCATGTTCAGAACGTTAAAAGAGGACATTGAGGTCATTTTTGAGCAAGACCCTGCGGCGAGAAGCTATTTGGAAGTCATTTTAACGTATTCCGGTCTGCATGCCATTTGGGCGCATCGGATCGCCCACGCGCTTTACAAGCGGAAATTTTATTTCCTTGCCCGCTTGATTTCGCAAATCAGCCGCTTTTTCACCGGCATTGAAATCCATCCGGGCGCGAAAATCGGCCGCCGCTTTTTCATCGATCACGGCATGGGCGTGGTGATCGGCGAAACGTGCGAAATCGGTGACAACGTCACTGTCTATCAAGGGGTCACATTAGGCGGGACAGGGAAAGAAAAAGGGAAGCGGCACCCGACGATCAAAGACAACTGCTTGATTGCAGCGGGAGCGAAAGTGCTCGGATCGATTACGATCGGAGAAAACTCGAAAATCGGCGCCGGATCGGTCGTGCTGAAAGACGTACCGCCCAATTCGACCGTCGTCGGCATTCCGGGCCGCGTCGTTGTGCGCGACGGGGTGAAAGTGAAGAAAGATTTAAACCATACCGACCTGCCCGACCCGATCGCCGACCGGTTCCGGGAGCTTGAAGAGGAAATCGCTCGGCTGAAAAGCGAGCTTGAGGCATTGAAACAACAAGAAAGGAAGAACGAGTATGAGCAGCATACGGCTTTATAATACGCTGACACGAAAAAAAGAACCGTTTGAGCCGTTGGAGCCGAACAAGGTGAAAATGTATGTGTGCGGCCCGACGGTGTATAACTATATTCATATCGGCAATGCTCGGGCCGCCATCGTTTTTGACACGATCCGCCGCTATTTGGAGTTCCGCGGCTATGATGTGACGTATGTATCGAACTTTACCGATGTTGATGACAAGCTGATCAAAGCGGCTCGCGAGCTCGGCGAGAGCGTTCCGGTGATCGCCGAACGGTTCATTGAGGCGTATTTTGAGGACATTCAAGCGCTCGGCTGCAAAAAAGCGGATATCCATCCGCGCGTGACCGAAAACATTGATACGATTATCGAATTCATTCAGGCGCTCATTGACAAAGGATATGCCTACGAAGTCGAAGGCGATGTGTATTACCGGACGCGCAAGTTCCGCGAATACGGCAAGTTGTCCCATCAATCGATCGATGAGCTGCAAGCTGGGGCGCGCATTGAAGTTGGCGAGAAAAAGGACGATCCGCTTGATTTTGCCCTTTGGAAAGCGGCGAAAGAAGGAGAGATTTCATGGGACAGCCCATGGGGGAAAGGGCGGCCCGGTTGGCATATCGAATGTTCGGCGATGGCGCGCAAATATTTGGGCGATACGATCGATATCCACGCCGGCGGCCAAGATTTGACGTTTCCGCACCACGAAAACGAAATCGCCCAGTCAGAAGCGCTGACCGGCAAACCGTTCGCGAAATATTGGCTGCACAATGGGTATTTAAATATTAACAACGAAAAAATGTCGAAGTCGCTTGGCAATTTCGTGCTTGTTCACGATATCATCCGGCAGATCGACCCGCAAGTGCTGCGGTTTTTCATGCTGTCGGTGCATTACCGCCATCCGATCAACTACAGCGAAGAGCTGCTTGAGAGCGCGCGGCGCGGGCTCGAGCGCCTGAAGACGGCGTACGGCAATTTGCAGCATCGCCTGCAGGCAAGCACGAACTTAACGGACAATGACGAGGAATGGCTGTCGCGCCTTGCTGACATCCGCGCCTCGTTCATCCGCGAAATGGACGACGATTTCAACACCGCGAACGGCATTGCTGTATTGTTTGAATTGGCGAAACAGGCCAACTTGTACTTGCAGGAAAAAACGACATCCGAGAAGGTCATTGCCGCGTTTTTGCGCGAGTTCGAGCAGCTGGCGGACGTACTGGGGCTTACCTTGAAACAGGAGGAGCTGCTTGATGAGGAAATCGAGGCGTTGATCCAAAAACGCAATGAAGCCCGGAAAAATCGCAATTTTGCCTTGGCTGACCGCATTCGTGACGAGTTGAGAGCCAAAAACATTATTTTGGAAGACACGCCGCAAGGAACGAGATGGAAACGGGGATAACAGGCGATGATGGCGGGGTTTGAAACGGTCGACGATGTGAAGCAGTTGAATGGACTGGCGCTTGCCTACATTGGGGATGCGGTTTACGAGGTGTATGTGCGCCGCCATTTGCTTGCTGGCGGCAGGATGCGGCCGCATGAACTGCATCGGCGGGCGGTCCGCTATGTGTCGGCGCGGGCGCAAGCGAAAGTGATTTTGGCATTGCTTGACGAGGGCGTCTTGACCGAGGAGGAAAAGGACATCGTCCGCCGCGGCCGCAATGCCAAATCCGGCACGATCCCGAAAAACACGGATGTGCAAACATACCGGCATAGCACGGCCTTTGAGGCGCTCATCGGGTACCATTTTTTAGGGAATAATGAAAAACGGGTTGATGAGCTGATCGGCCGTTCGTTTGCGATTATTGAAAGGGAAGAAAGGGCGTTGGAATGATGGACTACATTATCGGTAAAAATCCGGTCATTGAAGCGCTCAAAGCGGGGCGTGACATCAATAAAATTTGGATCGCTGAAGGGGCGCAGCGCCATACTGTCGAACCTGTGCTTGAATGGGCAAGGCGGCGGGGCGTGCTCGTCCAATATGTCCCGAAGCGCAAGCTTGACCAGATGGCGGAAGGGGCCCATCAAGGGGTGATCGCTCAGGCGGCGGCCTACCGCTACTATGAAATCGATGATTTGTTCGCTCGCGCCGCCGAGCGGGGCGAGGCGCCGTTTTTTCTCATTTTGGACGAGCTTGAGGATCCGCATAATTTAGGGGCCATCATGCGCACCGCTGATGCAGTCGGGGCGCATGGCCTTATCATTCCGAAGCGGCGTTCGGTCGGGCTGACCCAAACGGTGGCGAAGGCTTCGACCGGGGCGATTGAGCACGTTCCGGTCGCGCGTGTCACAAACTTGGCGCGGACGATTGACGAGCTGAAAGAGCGCGGAGTGTGGGTAGCCGGAACGGATGCATCGGCTCAAGACGACTACCGCTCGCTCGATGGCACGATGCCGCTGGCGCTGGTGATCGGGAGCGAAGGGAAAGGGATCAGCCGTTTGGTGCTGGAAAAATGCGATTTCTTGTTCCGACTGCCGATGCGCGGGCACGTCACCTCGCTCAACGCCTCTGTCGCCGCCAGCCTGCTCATGTACGAGGTGTACCGGAAGCGGTATCCGTTGGGAGAATAGCCGATGAACATTTTGATTGTCGACGGCTATAACATGATCGGTGCTTGGCCGGAGCTGCGCCGGCTGAAAGAAGAGGGCGATCTGGCAGCGGCAAGGGATTTATTGATTGAAAAAATGGCTGACTACAAAGGATTCACCGGGGATCATGTCGTGATCGTATTCGATGCCCACCTTGTGCAAGGAAACGAGAAAAAGTATAAACATTACGACGTCGACGTCATTTTTACAAAGGAGCATGAGACGGCCGACGAGCGAATTGAACGGTTGGCAAAAACATTGATGAATGCGCGCACAAAGGTGTATGTCGCTACCTCCGACTACACCGAACAATGGACAGTGTTCGGTCAAGGCGCCTTGCGCAAGTCGGCGCGTGAGCTATTGAATGAAATCGAGACGGTTGAGCGGGACATTTCCCAAAAAGTCAAAGCGATGCGGCAGCACACTCCGATCTCCAAAGTTCCTCTAGATGATAGAATTGCTGAAATTTTTGAAAAATGGCGAAGAGGAGAAAAATGAGCGGTTGACGCTGTAAAAATTTGTCCTGTATAATACATGTTAGCGATTGATGCGGTCGGGGGGATCAGCGTGGGGGAATGCTTGAAAGCAATGAAAGGGAAAGATTATCATCAGCTGGACGATGAGCAGCTTGTTGCGCTCGTTCACGAAGGGGATGGGGAAGCACTTGATTTTTTAATCCATAAATACCAAAACTTTGTGCGCGCCAAAGCTCGCTCCTATTTTTTAGTCGGAGCTGATCGGGAAGATATCGTGCAAGAAGGAATGATCGGTCTGTATAAGGCCGTCCGCGATTTTAAGGGGGACAAGCTTTCCTCATTTAAAGCGTTTGCAGAACTTTGCATCACAAGGCAAATGATTACCGCCATTAAAACGGCGACCCGCCAAAAGCATATTCCGCTCAACTCCTATGTTTCCTTGGATAAGCCGATTTATGACGATGAATCTGACCGGACGCTGATGGATGTGTTGTCCGGCACGCAGGTGATGGACCCAGAACAATTGATTGTCAACCGTGAGGAAGTCGACGATATTGAACTAAAGATGGCGGAGCTGCTCAGCGACCTCGAGCGGAAAGTGCTCGCTTTGTATTTGGATGGACGTTCATATCAGGAAATTTCCGAAGAGCTGAACCGCCATGTCAAGTCGATCGACAACGCGTTGCAACGCGTCAAGCGGAAGCTCGAGAAATATTTGGAATACCGCGAGATCAGTTTGTAGGCATCGCACTGTCGCATCAAAAGATGTCATTGACAGTGAAACAGCCAATATGATAAATTTTTATGGACATCTCGCAAGAACGGTGGAATGCTGATGCGCCAAAAAGTGACGCTGGCTTGCGCGCAGTGCGGGAGCCGAAACTATACGGCAGCAAAACAAATACGTCGCCTTGGTGAGCGCCTTATGGCCAACAAGTTTTGCTCCACATGCAACAAACATACGATCCATCGTGAAACGAAATAGGCGGCGGAGATAGTTCTGAACGATGATGGAGGTACGAGTGATGCAGCGAGTAATCAACTTTTTAAAAGAAGTCGTACGCGAGCTGAAAAAAGTGAGTTGGCCAAACCGGAAGGAGTTAGTGAACTACACGGCAGTCGTGCTAGCCACGGTGGCGTTTTTCACCGTCTTTTTTGCCGTTGTGGACCTCGGCATTTCTGAGTTGATTCGTCTCGTGTTTGAATAAGCGGGCGAAGGATATGTTATAATGAAAGATAATCGCGCGCGTATGGGACCCGGCAACGGGTTTTTGTTTTGCGCAAAAAACAAGACGAAAACCGCCTTGGGGAGGCTCGCTGATGGAGAAAAACTGGTATGTCGTCCATACATACTCGGGATATGAAAACAAAGTAAAAGCCAATTTGGAAAAACGCGTCGAATCGATGGGAATGCAAGATAAAATTTTTCGCGTCGTCGTTCCGGAAGAGACGGAAACGGACGTCAAAAACGGAAAACGGAAAACGACGAAAAAGAAAGTGTTCCCTGGCTATGTGCTCGTCGAGATGGTCATGACCGATGACTCATGGTATGTCGTGCGCAACACGCCGGGCGTCACTGGATTTGTCGGCTCAAGCGGGGCTGGTTCGAAACCGACGCCGCTGATGGAGGAAGAAGTGAGAATGATCTTGAAGCGGATGGGCATGCCGCTTGCTGAGGTCGATGTTGATTATGAGGTAAATGAAACGGTGCGAATCAAAGAAGGTCCGTTTGCGAACTTTATAGGGAAAATTGAAGCGATTGATCCGGATAAACATAAAGTGAAGCTGCTTGTCGATATGTTTGGGCGCGAAACACGGGTGGAGCTTGAGTTTTCGCAAATCGAAAAAATCTAATGGATAAAGAACTTGCAATTGCTAGGGAAAAGTGATACTATTTTAAGGTCAGTATGTCTCTTAAACGGAGACATGTCGCGATGAACTTATACACTTTTGTATAAGGGAGCCATTTTGTTTTTACGCTGATCCTCTCAACTGAACGGGAGATAGGAAAACGGCTCGGTAGACCGGAGCCGGATGAGTGGGAGGGGCAATCCCTAATACCACATCACGGACTTAAGGAGGTGTGTCTCGTGGCGAAAAAAGTCATCAAGGTCGTCAAACTGCAAATTCCTGCAGGGAAAGCGAATCCGGCGCCGCCAGTAGGTCCTGCATTGGGTCAAGCCGGTGTCAATATTATGGCGTTTTGCAAAGAGTTTAATGCTCGTACGGCTGACCAAGCAGGGTTGATTATTCCGGTTGAAATTACGGTTTTTGAAGACCGTTCATTTACATTCATCACGAAAACGCCGCCAGCCGCTGTATTGCTCAAAAAAGCGGCGGGCATTGAATCGGGCTCCGGCGAACCGAACCGCAACAAAGTGGCGACAATTAAACGCGACAAAGTGCGTGAGATCGCTGAGCTGAAAATGCCGGATTTGAATGCGGCGAGCATTGAGGCGGCCATGCGCATGATCGAAGGCACGGCCCGCAGCATGGGTATTGTGATTGAAGACTAAAGCCGGTGCGTCGTTTGTGGGGGAGGTTGCGTCATTTGGCAACCTCTTTCTCCATGAACAAAAACAGCAAGACGAGCCCGATGAATGGGCATCCGTCCGCTTCTTCGCTTTCCAAAGAAGCGAAGGACGTTCAACGTGGGAGGTTTTTCCGCTAAAACCACAATCAAGGAGGATTTTTCACATGCCGAAAAGAGGAAAAAAATACTTAGAAGCATTGAAGCTTGTCGACCGCTCCAAAGCATACCCGATTGCTGAAGCGATCGAACTCGTGAAAAAAACGAACATCGCGAAATTCGATGCCACGGTGGAAGTGGCGTTCCGTTTGGGCGTTGACCCGAAAAAAGCGGACCAACAAATTCGCGGCGCCGTCGTCTTGCCGCATGGTACAGGGAAAGTGGCGCGCGTGTTGGTGTTCGCGAAAGGGGAAAAAGCGAAAGAAGCAGAAGCCGCTGGCGCTGACTATGTCGGTGATACCGAATATATCAACAAAATCCAGCAAGGCTGGTTTGACTTTGACGTCGTTGTTGCTACGCCGGACATGATGGGCGAAGTCGGGAAACTCGGCCGCATTTTAGGGCCGAAAGGGTTGATGCCAAACCCGAAAACCGGAACCGTCACGTTTGACGTAGCGAAAGCGGTGCAAGAAATCAAGGCTGGTAAAGTGGAATACCGCGTCGACAAAGCAGGCAACATCCATGTTCCAATCGGCAAAGTGTCGTTTGACAACGAGAAGCTGGCTGAAAACTTCGCGGCCGTTTACGAAGCAATTTTGAAAGCCAAACCGGCGGCGGCAAAAGGCACGTACGTGAAAAATGTCACCATTACGTCGACGATGGGCCCAGGCATCAAAGTCGACCCGTCCACGGTTGCTGTTGCACAATAACCGTTGACTTTTGTTTGTTCGTCTGTTAAAATGCCATTTGGCTGAACAAATGAATATCATTTGTACCGTAGACAGTAGGTGCCCGTTTGAGGCTTAATTTCCTACCGAGGTATATGGACGATAGAACAGCGCGCCCCGCATCGGGAACGAGCGGGGGCGTTGAGCGACACCTCCATGTCTACGCGGCATGGAGGTTTTTGATTTGAGTGAACGGTATAAGTGGTATTCTCTCATTTTCCTTACAGGAGGTGCAGGATGTGTCGAGCGCGATTGAACTGAAAAAACAAGTGGTCGCGGAAATTGCAGACAAATTTCGGGCCAGCAAGGCGACCGTCATCGTGGATTACCGCGGCCTGAACGTGGCGGAAATGACCGAGTTGCGCAAACAGTTGCGCGAGGCAGGCGTTGAGTTTAAAGTGTACAAAAACACCTTGACCCGCCGGGCGCTCGCGGAAGTCGGTTTGGAAGGACTGGATGAAGTGTTCACCGGTCCGAATGCCATCGCCTTCAGCAATGAGGATGTCGTGGCTCCGGCCAAAATTTTAAGCGAGTTTGCGAAAACGCATGAAGCATTGGAAATCAAAGGCGGTGTCATCGAAGGGAACGTCGCCAGCAAAGAAGAAATCGATGCGTTGGCGAAACTCCCGTCCCGCGAAGGGTTGCTTTCGATGTTGCTTAGCGTTCTTCAAGCCCCGATCCGCAACTTTGCGCTTGCGGTTAAAGCAGTGGCCGACAAAAAAGAGGAACAAGGGGCATAATGGCACGTTGATATGCGCTTAACGATCATATAAAACAAAGGAGGAAGTTGTGATGACGAAAGAACAAATCATTGAAGCAGTGAAAAATATGACCGTATTGGAATTAAACGAATTGGTGAAAGCAATCGAAGAAGAATTCGGCGTAACGGCTGCGGCTCCGGTTGTTGTTGCGGGCGGCGCAGCACCTGGCGCTGAAGCGGCGGCAGAAAAAACGGAGTTCGACGTCATTCTTGCCGACGCCGGCGCGCAAAAAATCAAAGTCATCAAAGTCGTTCGCGAAATCACTGGTCTCGGCTTGAAAGAAGCGAAAGACTTGGTGGACAACACGCCGAAGCCAATCAAAGAAGGCATTGCGAAAGAAGAAGCAGAAGAAATCAAAGCAAAACTCGAAGAAGCTGGCGCGAAAGTCGAAATCAAGTAATGGTTGCGCCCTTGAAAAAAAGAGGCTGGCCCGAGCAAGGGACGGCCTCTTTTTTGTTACACTATATAAACGGAAGGCAGTGCAGCCTGCCGACAAGGAGGAGGGGATGATGGTGAGCGAGCATTATTACTCAGTCAATCCGACGTCGGAACGAAACCCACAAACGTGGACGTACGTGTTGCGGGGGCATGAATTCCGCTTTACGACCGACAATGGAGTGTTTTCCAAGCGCGAAGTGGACTTTGGCACACGCTTGTTAATTGAAACGTTCGAGGAGCCAGGAGTGGCGGGGGATTTGTTGGATGTCGGCTGCGGATATGGGCCGATCGGGCTTGCCTTGGCTCGATCGTTTCCAAACCGGCATGTTCACATGATTGATATCAACGAGCGGGCGCTCGAACTGGCGCAGGAAAACAAGCAGGCAAACGGCATTGACAATGCGGTGATTTACAAAAGCGATCTTTTTTCAGAAGTCGGAGAACGGCGATTTGCAGCCGTCGTCACGAATCCGCCGATCCGGGCTGGCAAACGGGTCGTTTACACGATTTTTGAACAAAGCCGCGATCATCTGCTCGATCATGGCGAGCTATGGGTCGTCATTCAAAAAAAGCAAGGCGCCCCATCGGCCTTGCAAAAGCTGAACGAATGGTTTCCTGCTGTAGAAGTCGTCGCGAAGAAAAAAGGATATTATATCATAAAGGCGAAAAAATGTTGACACCGTTTTTTTGTTGTGGTAGCATTATAAAATGCTAAATATGCACATTTCCCGCGTAGAGGGGATGACGTATAATTTTGGATGCAATGGAAACAATGATAAAATCAATAAGCAACGAACCATATGGTTTTCTATTGGAATAGAAACCATTTTCTTTTTTTCTCCGTTTAACGCCTGGTTTCCTCGCACCGGGGCGTTTTAAATCCTCTAAATGAAACGGCGGTGCACGAAACGAAGCCGTTTCCGTCCGGATGGCGGGGGCCGGCCGCATGCATGCCTAGCGCTTTGCCCCGGAATGACGGAGCGGTCAGTCCGCCTTGACGGCATTGATTGTTGAAGGGCGGATGGTGGAGCTGTTCCGGTTCCGGTTTCACTAATGTCTACATTTGAGGGGTGAATCACTCTTGACAGGCCGACTGGTTCAATACGGGCGACACCGCCAACGCAGAAGCTATGCACGCATCAGTGAAGTGTTGGAATTGCCGAACTTGATTGAAATTCAAACGTCCTCCTACCAATGGTTTCTCGATGAAGGGCTGCGGGAAATGTTTAGGGAAATTTCCCCGATTGAAGACTTTTCCGGCAACCTCTCGCTTGAATTTATCGACTATAGTTTAGGAGAACCGAAATACACAGTCGAAGAGGCGAAAGAACGCGACGTTACATATGCGGCGCCGCTTCGCGTCAAAGTTCGACTGATCAATAAAGAAACGGGCGAAGTGAAGGAACAAGACGTGTTTATGGGCGATTTTCCGCTCATGACGGAAACGGGAACGTTTATTATCAACGGGGCGGAACGCGTCATCGTTTCCCAGCTCGTCCGTTCGCCAAGCGTCTATTACAGTGACAAAGTGGATAAAAACGGCAAGCGCGGCTACTCGGCGACAGTGATTCCAAACCGCGGCGCATGGCTTGAATACGAAACCGATGCGAAAGACGTCGTTTACGTTCGCATCGATCGCACCCGTAAACTGCCAGTTACGGTGCTTCTTCGTGCGCTCGGGTTCAGCTCCGACCAAGAAATCATCGATCTGCTTGGCGACAACGAATACTTGCGCAATACGCTTGAAAAGGATAATACCGACAGCACGGAAAAAGCGTTGATTGAAATTTACGAGCGTCTTCGCCCGGGTGAGCCGCCGACGCTTGAGAACGCGAAAAATTTGCTGGCGTCGCGCTTTTTTGACCCGAAACGCTATGACTTGGCGAGCGTAGGGCGCTATAAAATCAACAAAAAACTTCATATTAAAAACCGTTTGTTCAATCAAAGGCTCGCCGAAACGATTACCGACCCGGAAACCGGAGAAGTCATCGCCGAAGCTGGAGCGATGATCGACCGGCGTATGCTCAACCGCCTGCTTCCTTATTTGGAAAAAGGTGTCGGCTTACAGACGTACCGTCCGGCCGAAGGGGTGGTGGACGGGGACATTTCGGTGCAAACGATTAAAATTTATGCCCCGAATGACCCGGATGGCCAAAAAGTGATCAACGTCATTAGCAACGGCTTTATCGCCGAAGATGTCAAACATATTACACCGGCTGACATCATTGCGTCGATCAGCTATTTCTTCAACTTGCTCCACGGCGTCGGCGATACGGATGACATCGACCATTTAGGCAACCGCCGCCTTCGTTCGGTTGGTGAGCTGCTGCAAAACCAATTCCGCATCGGTCTGTCGCGCATGGAGCGCGTCGTACGCGAACGCATGTCGATCCAAGATACGAACACGATTACACCGCAGCAACTCATCAACATCCGTCCAGTGATCGCGGCGATCAAAGAGTTTTTCGGCAGCTCGCAGCTGTCACAGTTCATGGATCAAACGAACCCATTGGCCGAACTGACGCACAAGCGGCGTCTGTCCGCGCTTGGCCCTGGCGGATTGACCCGCGAGCGCGCAGGGTTTGAGGTGCGCGACGTTCATTATTCGCACTACGGACGGATGTGTCCGATCGAAACGCCGGAAGGTCCGAACATCGGACTGATCAACTCGCTGTCTACCTATGCCAAAGTGAACAAGTTCGGCTTTATTGAAACGCCATACCGGCGCGTCGATCCGGAAACGGGGCGGGTGACGGACCAAATCGATTATTTGACAGCCGATGAAGAGGACAATTATGTTGTAGCGCAGGCGAACGTACCGCTTGCGGAGGACGGCACATTCCTTGAAGAAAACGTTGTCGCCCGTTTCCGCGGCGAGAACATCGTCGTCAAGCGCGATCGCGTCGACTACATGGACGTTTCGCCGAAGCAAGTCGTCTCGGCAGCGACGGCGTGCATCCCGTTTTTGGAAAACGACGACTCGAACCGCGCGCTGATGGGGGCGAACATGCAACGGCAAGCCGTGCCGCTGTTGGAACCGGAAGCGCCGATCGTCGGCACGGGGATGGAGTACGTCTCGGCGAAAGACTCGGGCGCAGCGGTCATTTGCAAGCACCGCGGCATCGTCGAGCGTGTCGAAGCAAAGGAAATTTGGGTGCGTCGGCTGATTGAAGTGGATGGCAAAGAAGTCAAGGGTGATCTAGATAAATATCGGCTGCTGAAATTCGTTCGTTCGAACCAAGGCACGTGCTACAACCAGCGTCCGATCGTGAAAAAAGGCGATATCGTTGAGAAGGGAGAAATTTTGGCCGACGGTCCGTCGATGGACAAGGGCGAATTGGCGCTCGGCCGCAACGTGCTTGTCGCCTTTATGACATGGGACGGTTACAACTACGAAGATGCGATCATTATGAGCGAACGGCTCGTTAAAGAAGATGTGTACACGTCAATTCATATTGAAGAGTACGAGGCCGAGTCGCGTGATACGAAGCTTGGTCCGGAAGAAATTACGCGCGACATCCCGAACGTTGGGGAAGACGCGCTGAAAAACTTGGATGAACGCGGCATCGTCCGAATCGGCGCAGAAGTGAAAGACGGCGACTTGCTCGTCGGCAAAGTGACGCCAAAAGGAATGACCGAGTTGACAGCCGAAGAGCGGCTGTTGCATGCGATCTTCGGTGAAAAAGCGCGCGAAGTCCGCGATACGTCGTTGCGCGTCCCGCACGGCGGCGGCGGCATCGTCCTTGACGTAAAAGTATTCAACCGCGAAGATGGCGACGAGCTTCCACCAGGCGTCAATCAACTGGTGCGCGTCTATATTGTGCAAAAGCGGAAAATTTCCGAGGGCGACAAAATGGCAGGCCGCCACGGGAACAAAGGGGTGATTTCCCGCATTTTGCCGGAGGAAGATATGCCATTCTTGCCGGATGGCACGCCGATTGACATCATGCTCAATCCGCTCGGCGTTCCGTCGCGGATGAACATCGGGCAAGTATTCGAGCTGCACCTTGGCATGGCGGCGAAAAAGCTCGGTCTGCACATCGCTTCTCCGGTCTTTGACGGGGCGACAGAGGAAGACGTTTGGAACATCCTCGAAGAGGCAGGCCTAGCGCGCGATGCGAAAACCGTGCTGTATGACGGCCGGACAGGCGAGCCGTTTGACAACCGCGTTTCGGTTGGGATCATGTACATGATCAAGCTCGCCCATATGGTCGACGACAAGCTTCATGCTCGGTCGACTGGCCCGTACTCGCTTGTCACCCAGCAGCCTCTCGGCGGCAAGGCGCAGTTTGGCGGCCAGCGTTTTGGCGAGATGGAAGTATGGGCGCTTGAGGCGTACGGGGCGGCATATACGTTGCAAGAAATTTTGACCGTCAAGTCCGACGATGTCGTCGGCCGCGTCAAAACGTACGAGGCGATCGTCAAAGGGGAAAACATTCCGGAACCGGGAGTGCCCGAATCGTTTAAAGTATTGATCAAAGAGTTGCAAAGCTTGGGTATGGATGTCACGATTTTGACGAGCGATGAACAAGAGGTGAACATGGAAAACTTTGACGATGACGATGACCATGCGCCGGATGCCATCATGGTCGACGTCAAACCGGCCGAACGAGAGGAAGCTGGTGAAGAGAAAGACGCGGTGACGAAAGAGTAAAACGGCCATAACGGCCAGGCGGGGAGCTGTTCCCCGCCATTGGCCGCTTGAGCGAACGGACGACAGCAAAACCGACGGATCAACAAAGGGAGGTATACCCCTTGCTAGATGTCAATAAGTTTGAGTACATGAAAATTGGGCTCGCTTCCCCGGAGAAAATTCGTTCTTGGTCGTATGGCGAAGTCAAAAAGCCGGAGACCATCAACTATCGGACGTTAAAGCCGGAAAAAGACGGCTTGTTTTGCGAGCGCATTTTCGGTCCAACGAAAGACTGGGAGTGCCATTGCGGCAAATATAAACGCGTTCGCTACAAAGGCGTCGTCTGCGACCGCTGCGGCGTTGAAGTGACTCGCTCAAAAGTCCGCCGCGAACGGATGGGCCATATTGAGCTCGCCGCCCCAGTTTCGCACATTTGGTATTTCAAAGGGATCCCGAGCCGGATGGGGCTTGTCCTTGACATGTCGCCGCGGGCGCTTGAGGAAGTCATTTATTTTGCTTCCTATGTCGTCACCGACCCGGGCGATACGCCGCTTGAGAAAAAGCAGCTGTTGTCGGAAAAGGAATACCGCGCCTACCGGGAGAAGTACGGTCAATCGTTCCAAGCGTCGATGGGAGCGGAAGCGATCAAAAAGCTGCTCCAAGACATTGATTTGGATAAAGAAGTCAATGCGCTGAAAGAGGAGTTGAAAACAGCGCAAGGTCAGCGGCGCGCCCGCATCATTAAGCGGCTTGAAGTGCTTGAGGCGTTTCGCAGTTCAGGGAACGACCCGGCCTGGATGGTGCTTGATGTGCTGCCGGTCATTCCGCCAGAGTTGCGTCCGATGGTTCAGCTTGACGGCGGTCGGTTTGCAACATCGGATTTGAACGATTTGTACCGCCGCGTCATCAACCGCAACAATCGGCTGAAACGGCTCCTCGACCTTGGCGCGCCGAACATTATCGTTCAAAACGAGAAACGGATGCTGCAAGAGGCCGTCGATGCGTTGATCGACAACGGCCGCCGCGGCCGTCCGGTGACGGGTCCCGGGAACCGTCCGTTAAAGTCGCTCTCTCATATGCTGAAAGGGAAGCAAGGCCGCTTCCGGCAAAACTTGCTCGGCAAGCGGGTCGACTATTCCGGCCGTTCCGTCATTGTCGTCGGCCCGAACTTGAAAATGTATCAATGCGGTTTGCCGAAAGAAATGGCGCTCGAGCTGTTTAAGCCGTTTGTTATGAAGGAGCTTGTCGAGCGGGGCTTGGCGCACAACATTAAAAGTGCGAAACGGAAAATCGAGCGCGTTCATCCGGAAGTGTGGGATGTGCTCGAAGATGTCATTAAAGAACATCCGGTGCTGTTAAACCGCGCCCCGACGCTGCACCGTCTCGGCATTCAGGCGTTCGAGCCAACGCTTGTCGAAGGGCGGGCGATCCGTCTTCATCCGCTCGTTTGTACGGCGTACAACGCCGACTTCGACGGCGACCAAATGGCTGTGCACGTGCCGTTGTCGGCTGAGGCGCAAGCCGAAGCGCGCTTGTTGATGTTGGCGGCGCAAAACATTTTGAACCCGAAAGACGGCAAACCGGTCGTGACGCCGTCACAAGACATGGTGTTGGGCAACTACTACTTGACGATGGAGCGAGAAGGGGCCATCGGCGAAGGCATGGTGTTCAAAGACACCGATGAGGCGCTTCTTGCTTATCATAACGGTTACGTCCATCTCCATTCGCGCATTGCGATTCATGCCGGCTCGCTGAAAAACGAAACGTTTACCGAAGAGCAAAACAACAAACTGCTCTTAACGACCGTCGGAAAGCTCATTTTCAACGAAATTTTGCCGAATTCGTTCCCGTACATCAATGAGCCGACGACGGAAAACATTGAAGGACGGACGCCGGATAAGTACTTCCTTGACAAAGGGGTCAACGTGCGCGAAGAAATTCGCAAGCGCGAACTCGTGCCGCCATTTAAGAAAAAAGTGCTTGGGCAAATTATCGCCGAAGTGTTCAAACGGTTCAAAATCACTGAAACATCGAAGATGCTCGACCGCATGAAAGACCTCGGCTTCCAATATTCAACAAAGGCCGGCATCACGATCGGCGTGGCCGACATCGTCGTCCTGCCAGAAAAACAAGAAATTTTGGATGAAGCGCAAGCGAAAGTCGATACGGTTTTGAAGCAGTTCCGCCGCGGGTTGATTACCGACGAAGAACGGTACGAGCGCGTCATCTCCATCTGGAGTGCGGCGAAAGACAAAATTCAAGATCGGCTGATGAAATCGTTAGATAAGCGCAACCCGATCTTTATGATGAGCGATTCCGGAGCGCGCGGGAACGCGTCGAACTTTACGCAGCTTGCGGGGATGCGCGGTTTGATGGCCAACCCGGCTGGCCGGATCATCGAGCTGCCGATCAAGTCGTCGTTCCGTGAAGGCTTGACGGTATTGGAATACTTCATCTCGACGCACGGTGCGCGGAAAGGGTTGGCGGATACGGCGCTCAAAACGGCCGACTCGGGCTATCTCACGCGACGCCTCGTCGACGTGGCGCAAGACGTCATCGTCCGCGAGGAAGATTGCGGCACCGACCGCGGCATTTTGGCTCGGGCGTTGACGGACGGCACGGAAGTGGTCGTCAAGCTCGAAGAACGGCTTGTTGGCCGTTATGCGCATAAAACGGTGCGCCATCCGGAAACAGGGGAAGTGATCGTTCGCAAAGACGAGATGATCACCGAAGATATCGCCAATGAGATCATTAAAGCCGGCATTACGGAAGTATGGATTCGCTCCGTCTTTGCCTGCAACACGCGCCATGGCGTCTGCAAAAAATGCTACGGCCGCAACATGGCGACCGGCATGGACGTCGAAGTTGGCGAAGCCGTCGGCATCATCGCCGCTCAGTCGATCGGCGAACCGGGCACGCAGCTGACGATGCGGACGTTCCATACAGGCGGCGTCGCCGGCGACGATATCACTCAAGGGTTGCCGCGGGTGCAAGAGCTGTTTGAAGCGCGCAACCCGAAAGGGCAAGCGGTCATTTCGGAAATCGACGGCACGGTTATTTCGATTAATGAAACGCGCGACAACCAATATGAAATCGTCGTCCAAAGCGAGGTTGAAACGCGCACGTACGTAGCGCCGTACAACGCACGGCTGAAAGTCGAAGAGGGGCAGCGTGTTGAGCGGGGCCAAGAGCTGACAGAAGGCTCGGTCGACCCGAAACAGTTGTTGCGCGTGCGCGATATTACATCCGTCCAGGAGTACTTGCTCCGCGAAGTGCAAAAAGTGTATCGGATGCAAGGGGTGGAAATCAGCGATAAGCATATCGAGGTCATGGTGCGGCAAATGTTGCGCAAAGTGCGCGTCATCGATGCCGGCGACACCGATGTGCTGCCGGGCACGCTGTTGGATGTCCACCAGTTCACGGATGTCAACGCCAAAGCTCTTCGCGAAGGGAAACGGCCGGCGACGGCCCGTCAGGTGCTGCTCGGCATCACGAAAGCGTCGCTTGAGACGGATTCGTTTTTATCAGCAGCTTCGTTCCAAGAAACGACGCGCGTCTTGACCGATGCAGCGATCAAAGGAAAACGCGATGAACTGCTTGGTTTAAAAGAAAACGTCATTATCGGCAAACTCGTCCCGGCTGGAACGGGTATGGCTCGCTACCGGAAAGTGAAGCCGGCCGTCAAAAAGGAAACGGCTGGCGACACGGTGTCGTCCAAATAACACGAACCGAGTGGCCGGCTAGGGTGCGCCTTGGCCGGCCATCATCTCATTTAAAATCCAGTTGACAATCGGCAAAGAAAATGGTAGTCTAATAAAGGTGTTCCAACAACCTGGTACTTTGGAGGATATGTTACATGTCTTATGAAAAAGTATTACAGGCTGGGAAAATCGTGATTGGAACCAAACAAACGATAAGGGCTTTAAAGGAAGGGAAAGCGGCGGAAGTGATCGTGGCGGAGGATGCCGACTTGCCGATCATCGAGAAAGTGACCGCCGCCGCCAATGAGGCCAACGTGCCGGTCATAAAAGTCGATTCGATGAAAAAACTCGGCAAGGCCTGCAAAATCCAAGTCGGCGCGGCCGCGGTGGCGATCCTTCGTTAACGCTTTGTCTTTCTCTTTAAAACCTTTATTTGCATAAATGATGAACCACCTGGATATGTGGGCTTAAACAATGCATGCGAAAGGAGGATCTTTTCATGCCTACAATCAACCAATTGGTCCGCAAAGGACGCGAGAAAAAAGTCGTTAAATCGAAATCCCCTGCGTTAAACAAAGGGTATAACAGCTTCAAAAAAGAACAAACGAACGTGTCGTCTCCGCAAAAACGCGGCGTTTGCACGCGTGTCGGCACGATGACGCCGAAAAAACCGAACTCGGCGTTGCGGAAATACGCCCGTGTCCGCCTGACAAACGGGATTGAAGTCACGGCGTACATCCCGGGCATCGGTCATAACTTGCAAGAACACAGTGTTGTGCTCATCCGCGGTGGACGTGTCAAAGACTTGCCAGGGGTGCGCTACCATATCATTCGTGGGGCGTTGGATGCCGCAGGTGTAGCAAACCGGATGCAAGGTCGTTCGAAATACGGCGCGAAAAAACCAAAAGCAGCGAAAAAATAATGAAATGAAGAGAATGTTTTCCTGAAGGGAGGAAACACTATGCCACGTAGAGGCCCTGTTGCTAAACGTGACGTATTGCCAGATCCGATTTACAACTCGAAGCTTGTCACCCGGTTGATCAATAAAATTATGATCGACGGTAAAAAATCGAAAGCGCAAAAAATTCTTTACACCGCGTTTGATATTATCCGTGAGCGCACGGGTAAAGATCCAATGGAAGTGTTTGAGCAAGCGTTGAAAAACGTCATGCCGGTGTTGGAAGTACGCGCCCGCCGCGTCGGTGGGGCGAACTACCAAGTTCCGGTTGAGGTTCGTCCGGACCGCCGCGTTTCTCTCGGTTTGCGTTGGCTCGTGCAATATGCACGTCTTCGCAATGAAAAAACGATGGAAGAGCGCTTGGCAAATGAAATTATGGACGCTGCCAACAACACGGGTGCAGCGGTGAAAAAACGCGAAGATACGCATAAAATGGCTGAAGCGAACCGCGCGTTTGCCCACTACCGCTGGTAAGGAGCGTCGCCTAAAGGAAATAGGTGAGAAGGCGCTGTGGCTGCCTATTCACCTATCTTCCTATATATTGCGGCCTTTTCGGTCGCGCATGGGACAACTTCAAAGACAAGGGGATTGCGCCATCGATGGCGGCGCCATCTACTTATATTTCATATTTGAAGGAAGGAGAAAATAACCACTATGGCAAGAGAGTTCTCCTTGGAAAAGACTCGCAACATAGGGATTATGGCGCACATTGACGCCGGGAAAACGACGACGACCGAACGGATCTTGTTCTATACCGGCCGCGTTCATAAAATCGGGGAAGTGCATGAAGGCGCGGCAACGATGGACTGGATGGAACAAGAACAAGAGCGCGGAATTACGATCACGTCGGCGGCGACGACGGCGCAATGGAAAGGCCATCGCATCAACATCATTGACACGCCGGGGCACGTCGACTTTACGGTCGAAGTTGAGCGTTCGCTGCGCGTATTGGACGGGGCCATCACGGTTTTAGATGCGCAATCAGGCGTGGAACCGCAAACGGAAACCGTTTGGCGCCAAGCGACGACATATGGCGTCCCGCGGATCGTGTTCGTCAACAAAATGGATAAAATCGGCGCCGATTTCTTGTATTCGGTGAAAACGCTCCATGACCGCCTGCAAGCGAACGCTCATCCGGTGCAACTGCCGATCGGCGCTGAGGATCAGTTCTCCGGCATTATTGACTTGGTCGAAATGTGCGCGTACCATTACCATGATGAGCTTGGCAAAAACATTGAGCGCATTGACATTCCGGAAGAATACCGCGATATGGCAGAAGAGTACCATAACAAGCTGATTGAGGCGGTCGCTGAGCTGGACGAAGAATTAATGATGAAGTATTTAGAAGGGGAAGAAATCTCGACGGAAGAGCTGAAGGCCGCAATCCGCAAGGCGACGATCAGCGTGGAATTCTTCCCGGTCTTCTGCGGCTCGGCATTCAAAAACAAAGGTGTTCAGCTGCTTCTTGACGGCGTTGTCGATTACTTGCCGTCTCCGGTGGACATCCCGGCGATTCGTGGTGTTGTTCCGGATACCGAAGAAGAAGTGACACGCGAAGCAAGCGACGACGCTCCGTTTGCCGCTTTGGCATTTAAAATCATGACTGACCCGTATGTCGGGAAATTGACGTTTATTCGCGTCTACTCTGGAACGCTTGATTCTGGTTCATATGTGATGAACACGACGAAAGGGAAGCGTGAACGGATCGGCCGCTTGTTGCAAATGCACGCGAACCACCGTCAAGAAATTTCGAAAGTCTATGCGGGTGATATTGCCGCAGCGGTAGGTTTAAAAGATACGACGACCGGTGATACTCTATGTGACGAGAAGCATCCTGTCATTTTAGAGTCGATGCAATTCCCAGAACCGGTCATTTCGGTGGCAATCGAGCCGAAGTCGAAAGCGGACCAAGACAAAATGAGCCAAGCGTTGCAAAAATTGCAAGAAGAAGACCCGACGTTCCGCGCTCACACCGACCCAGAAACGGGACAAACAATCATCTCCGGGATGGGCGAGCTGCATCTTGACATTATCGTCGACCGGATGCGCCGTGAATTCAAAGTCGAAGCGAACGTTGGGGCGCCGCAAGTTGCCTACCGCGAAACGTTCCGCAAATCGGCGCAAGTCGAAGGCAAATTCATCCGTCAATCTGGCGGCCGCGGTCAATACGGCCACGTTTGGATCGAATTCTCGCCGAACGAGCGCGGCAAAGGCTTCGAATTCGAGAACGCCATCGTCGGTGGGGTTGTTCCAAAAGAATACGTGCCGGCTGTCCAAGCTGGATTGGAAGAAGCGATGCAAAACGGCGTCTTAGCCGGCTATCCGGTTGTTGACATTAAAGCGAAACTGTTCGACGGATCGTACCACGATGTCGACTCGAGCGAAATGGCGTTCAAAATCGCTGCTTCCTTGGCATTGAAAAACGCGGCGACGAAGTGTGATCCGGTTCTTTTGGAACCGATCATGAAAGTGGAGGTCGTCATCCCTGAAGAGTACCTCGGTGATATCATGGGCGACATCACGTCTCGCCGCGGCCGCATCGAGGGGATGGAAGCGCGCGGCAACGCCCAAGTCGTCCGGGCGATGGTGCCGCTGGCCGAAATGTTCGGTTATGCGACATCGCTCCGTTCGAACACGCAAGGACGCGGAACGTTCTCGATGGTGTTTGATCACTATGAAGAAGTTCCGAAAAACATCGCCGATGAAATTATCAAAAAAAATAAAGGCGAATAATTGATTTCTCTTGCTAGTTTCGCTATAAATACTTATGTAAGTAAGACTTGGGAACATTTTGTTCCCAAGCATCCTATACTTACCTAACCATATAAATTTATATCTTACTTTTAAGGAGGATATCTCTCATGGCTAAAGCGAAATTTGAGCGCACGAAACCGCACGTCAACATTGGCACGATCGGCCACGTTGACCACGGGAAAACGACGTTGACAGCTGCGATCACGACGGTTTTGGCGAAACAAGGCAAAGCCGAAGCAAAAGCGTACGACCAAATCGACGCTGCTCCGGAAGAGCGTGAACGCGGGATTACGATCTCGACGGCGCACGTCGAGTATGAAACAGATGCTCGCCACTATGCGCACGTTGATTGCCCGGGCCACGCGGACTACGTCAAAAACATGATCACAGGTGCAGCGCAAATGGACGGCGCGATCCTTGTTGTATCGGCTGCTGACGGTCCGATGCCGCAAACGCGCGAGCACATTCTTCTCTCCCGCCAAGTCGGTGTTCCGTACATCGTTGTATTCTTGAACAAATGCGACATGGTGGACGACGAAGAATTGCTTGAACTTGTTGAAATGGAAGTTCGCGATCTTCTCTCTGAATACGACTTCCCGGGCGATGAAGTGCCGGTCATCAAAGGTTCGGCATTAAAAGCGCTCGAAGGCGACCCGCAATGGGAAGAAAAAATCATTGAACTGATGAATGCCGTTGACGAATACATCCCGACGCCGCAGCGTGAAGTGGACAAACCGTTCATGATGCCAATCGAGGACGTCTTCTCGATCACGGGCCGCGGTACGGTTGCAACAGGCCGTGTTGAACGCGGTACGTTGAAAGTTGGCGACCCGGTTGAAATCATCGGTTTGTCGGATGAACCGAAAACGACGACAGTTACGGGTGTAGAAATGTTCCGCAAGCTTCTCGACCAAGCAGAAGCAGGCGACAACATCGGTGCGCTTCTCCGCGGCGTATCGCGCGATGAAGTCGAGCGCGGCCAAGTGTTGGCGAAACCTGGTTCGATCACACCGCATACGAAATTCAAAGCGCAAGTATACGTCCTGACGAAAGAAGAAGGCGGACGCCATACTCCGTTCTTCTCGAATTACCGTCCGCAATTCTACTTCCGTACGACGGACGTAACAGGCATCATCACGCTTCCGGAAGGCGTCGAAATGGTTATGCCTGGCGACAACGTTGAAATGACGGTGGAACTGATCGCTCCGATCGCGATCGAAGAAGGCACGAAATTCTCGATCCGCGAAGGCGGTCGTACGGTTGGCGCCGGCTCTGTATCGGAAATCATTGAATAATCGCGGCAAAAGCGAAGGCGTCCTGACTTGTTCAGGGCGCCTTCGTTTATTTTGGGCAGCTGATCACGCGAATGAAAGGGGAGAAGGATGGCGCTGAAGGGTCCATTCGTTTGACGTCTAGGAGCCCGTGTTGAAAACGAGGTGGCGGCTATGTATAATGAAGAAGTGTGGGAAAAACAGAGAAATGGCTTGCAATCTCGCTTACATACGAGTATAATATCAAATGTTGGTCTTTGACTGCGATGAAGCGGAAGGTTGCTGACACACCCGGCCGCTTTGCCACGGCGGTGTGCAGGAAATTTCCGTGGAGAAGTCTATTTTTCAAAATAGGCGAAGAAGGAGGGAAACCAAATGGCAAAAGAAAAAATTCGCATTCGTTTAAAAGCTTACGATCATCGGATTTTAGATCAATCGGCGGAGAAAATTGTGGAAACCGCAAAACGTTCCGGGGCAAAAGTGTCGGGTCCGATCCCGCTGCCGACGGAAAGAACGGTGTATACGATTTTGCGTGCCGTTCATAAGTACAAAGACTCCCGTGAACAATTCGAAATGCGGACGCATAAGCGTTTGATCGACATCATCAACCCGACTCCGCAAACGGTTGATTCGTTAATGCGTCTCGATTTGCCGTCGGGCGTTGACATTGAAATTAAACTTTAATCGATTAGGAGGTGTGACACATGACGAAAGGAATCTTAGGAAGAAAGATCGGTATGACGCAAATATTTGCGGAAAATGGCGATTTGATTCCGGTAACCGTCATTCATGCGACGCCAAACGTCGTCCTGCAAAAGAAAACGATCGAAAATGACGGTTACGAAGCGATCCAATTAGGTTTTGAAGATATTAGCGAAAAACGCGCCAATAAACCGCAAATTGGCCATGCTGCCAAAGCTAACACGGCACCTAAGCGCTTCATTCGCGAAATCCGCGGCGCCAACATTGATGAATATGAAGTTGGCCAAGAAGTGAAAGTGGATATTTTCAGTGAAGGCGAAATCGTTGATGTTACGGGCATCTCGAAAGGGAAAGGGTTCCAAGGGGCGATCAAACGCCACGGTCAATCGCGCGGGCCAATGGCTCACGGTTCCCGTTACCATCGCCGTCCGGGTTCGATGGGGTCCATCGCACCAAACCGTGTTTTCAAAACGAAAAACTTGCCGGGCCGCATGGGTGGCGAGCGTGTGACGATCCAAAACTTGAAAATCGTCAAAGTCGATCCGGAGCGCAACTTGTTGCTCATTAAAGGCAATGTGCCGGGTCCGAGAAAAGGTTTAGTCATCGTCAAAAGCGCCGTGAAAGCGGCCAAGAAGGCGAAATAACATCCGGCCAAGAAAGGAGGAACTACGTAATGCCAAAAGTAGCATTATACAACCAAAACGGTCAGACGGTCGGTGAAATCGAGTTGAACGACGCCGTTTTTGGGATTGAACCGAATAAGCATGTGTTGTTCGAAGCAGTGATTATGCAACGCGCCTCGATGCGTCAAGGAACGCATAAAACGAAAAACCGCGCTGAAGTGAGCGGCGGCGGCCGCAAACCATGGCGCCAAAAAGGGACGGGACGCGCCCGTCAAGGCTCGATTCGCGCTCCGCAATGGCGCGGCGGCGGTACGGTCTTTGGTCCAGTTCCGCGCAGCTACAGCTACAAACTTCCGAAAAAAGTTCGCCGTTTGGCGATCAAATCGGCATTGTCTTCGAAAGTGCTCGAAAACGACATCGTTGTATTGGATCAATTGTCGCTTGAAGCACCGAAAACGAAAGAAATGGTAAAAATTTTGAACAACCTCTCGGTGGACCGGAAGGCGCTCATCGTCACCGACGAGTTGAATGAGAACGTATATCTGTCCGCACGCAACATCCCGGGTGTGAAAGTCGTTGCTGCTAACGGCATCAATGTGCTCGATGTGCTCAACCATGACAAACTCGTCATTACGAAGGCGGCCGTGGAGAAAGTAGAGGAGGTGCTTGCATAATGAAAGACCCTCGCGACATTATTAAGCGCCCCATCATCACGGAAAATACAATGAACCTGATCGGGCAAAAAAAATACACGTTTGAGGTCGACGTCAAAGCAAACAAGACAGAAGTGAAAGACGCCGTTGAGAAAATTTTTGGCGTGAAAGTAGCCAAAGTGAACATCATGAACTATAAAGGGAAATTTAAGCGCGTCGGCCGCTACAGCGGCTATACGAACCGCCGCCGCAAAGCGATCGTCACGTTGACGCCGGACAGCAAAGAGATCGAACTGTTTGAAGTGTAACATAAACGATGAAGGAGGGACATTCCGATGGCGATCAAAAAGTATAAACCGACATCGAACGGCCGTCGCGGCATGACGGTGCTGGATTTCTCGGAAATTACGACGGATCAGCCGGAAAAATCGCTGCTTGCTCCGTTAAAGAAAAAGGCTGGCCGCAACAATCAAGGAAAAATTACGGTGCGCCATCAAGGCGGTGGCCATAAACGCCAATATCGGATTATCGACTTTAAGCGCGACAAAGACGGAATTCCAGGACGTGTTGCTACGATTGAATACGATCCGAACCGTTCGGCCAACATCGCACTCATCAACTATGCAGACGGTGAAAAACGCTACATTATCGCGCCGAAAAACTTGAAAGTCGGCATGGAGATCATGTCCGGTCCGGATGCAGACATTAAAATCGGCAATGCGCTTCCGCTTGAGAACATCCCGGTTGGTACGCTCGTCCACAACATCGAGCTGAAACCAGGTCGCGGCGGGCAATTGGTGCGCGCAGCCGGCACTTCAGCGCAAGTGCTTGGGAAAGAAGGCAAATATGTCATCGTTCGACTCGCTTCCGGTGAAGTGCGCATGATTTTAGGCAAATGCCGCGCTACGGTCGGCGAAGTGGGCAATGAGCAGCATGAACTTGTCAACATCGGGAAAGCCGGACGTGCTCGCTGGCTTGGCATTCGTCCGACTGTTCGCGGTTCGGTTATGAACCCGGTTGACCATCCGCACGGCGGTGGTGAAGGAAAAGCGCCAATTGGACGCAAGTCGCCGATGACGCCATGGGGCAAACCGACGCTTGGGTACAAAACACGCAAAAAGAAAAACAAATCGGATAAATTCATCATCCGTCGCCGCAAGAAATAATGAACGAGCGCAATTCAGAAGGGAGGTTCACTTATGGGTCGCAGCTTGAAAAAAGGTCCGTTTTGCGATGAGCATTTGATGAAAAAAATCGAAAAACTGAATGCAACTGGACAAAAACAAGTGATCAAAACGTGGTCTCGCCGTTCGACGATCTTCCCACAGTTTGTCGGGCATACGATCGCGGTGTACGATGGCCGCAAACACGTACCGGTCTACATCACGGAAGACATGGTCGGGCACAAACTCGGCGAATTTGCGCCGACGCGCACGTTCCGCGGCCATGCCGGCGATGACAAGAAAACAAAACGGTAATGAGAGGAGGTTCTAGATATGCAAGCTAAAGCAGTTGCGAGAACCGTTCGCATCGCTCCTCGCAAAGCGCGCTTAGTCATTGACTTGATTCGCGGCAAAGAAGTGGGCGAAGCGTTCGCCATTTTGCGCCATACGCCAAAAGCGGCTTCTCCGATCATCGAAAAAGTATTGAAATCGGCGGTGGCCAACGCTGAACACAACTATGACATGGACGTCAACAACTTGGTCATCACGCAAGCGTACGTCGACGAAGGCCCGACGTTGAAACGTTTCCGTCCGCGCGCCATGGGACGGGCAAGCGCCATTAACAAACGCACAAGCCATATTACGATCGTCGTTTCAGAAAAGAAGGAGGGATAATCCGTGGGTCAAAAGGTCAACCCGATCGGTCTGCGCATCGGCATCATTCGTGACTGGGAATCAAGATGGTATGCGGAAAAAGACTATGCAGATCTGTTGCACGAAGACTTGAAAATCCGTGAATACATTAGCAAACGCCTGCAAGACGCGGCCGTCTCCCGCGTGGAGATTGAACGGGCAGCCAACCGCGTCAACGTCACGATCCATACGGCCAAACCGGGCATGGTCATCGGGAAAGGCGGTTCGGAAGTGGAAGCGCTCCGTAAAGCGCTCGCGCAATTAACCGGTAAACGCGTCCATATCAACATTGTCGAAATCAAAAAACCGGACTTGGATGCACGTCTTGTTGCTGAAAATATCGCTCGTCAGCTGGAAAACCGCGTATCGTTCCGCCGAGCGCAAAAACAAGCGATTCAACGTGCAATGCGCGCTGGGGCGAAAGGGATCAAAACAATGGTATCCGGCCGTTTAGGCGGGGCTGACATCGCTCGTTCGGAGCATTACAGCGAAGGGACGGTTCCACTCCATACGTTGCGCGCTGACATCGACTATGGAACGGCAGAAGCCGATACGACGTACGGAAAAATTGGCGTGAAAGTATGGATTTATCGTGGAGAAGTCCTTCCGACCAAGAAAAAAGCTGAGGAAGGAGGAAAATAATCATGTTAATGCCAAAACGCGTCAAATATCGCCGTGAACATCGCGGACGGATGAAAGGCCGGGCGAAAGGCGGCACGGAAGTTCATTTCGGTGAATTTGGATTGCAAGCATTAGAATCAGCTTGGATTACGAACCGGCAAATCGAAGCAGCCCGTCGGGCGATGACCCGTTACATGAGACGGGGCGGGAAAGTATGGATCCGCATTTTCCCTTCCAAACCGTATACGGCAAAACCGCTTGAAGTGCGGATGGGTTCTGGTAAAGGGGCGCCGGAAGGCTGGGTCGCCGTTGTCAAACCGGGCAAAGTGATGTTTGAAGTGGGCGGTGTTTCTGAGGAAGTGGCACGTGAAGCATTGCGTCTCGCTTCTCACAAACTTCCGATCAAATGCAAATTTGTAAAACGTGAAGAAACTGGTGGTGAAGCGTAATGAAAGCGAAAGAAATCCGTGAGTTGACCACTGCCGAGATCGAACAAAAAATTAAAGCATTGAAGGAAGAGTTGTTCAATCTACGATTCCAACTGGCCACAGGCCAATTGGAAAACACGGCGCGCATCCGCCAGGTGCGCAAAGACATCGCCCGTATGAAAACGATCATTCGCGAACGTGAGCTCGCTGCCAATAAATAATGTGTTTGAGAGGAGGTTTGTGAAATGAGCCAACGCAATCAACGCAAAGTGTACGTTGGACGGGTTGTATCGGATAAAATGGACAAAACGATCACCGTGTTGGTCGAAACGTACAAAAAACATCCGCTGTACGGTAAACGCGTGAAATATTCGAAAAAATATAAAGCACATGATGAACATAACGAAGCGAAAGTCGGCGACATCGTGAAAATCATGGAGACTCGCCCGCTGTCGGCCACAAAACGCTTCCGTTTGGTGGAAATCGTTGAAAAGGCTGTTGTTCTCTAATGGTTCTTCGCTTAGTTCGGAGAGATAATTCCGAAAGGAGGTTTCGTCGATGATTCAACAAGAATCTCGCTTGAAAGTAGCTGATAACTCTGGTGCGCGCGAAGTGCTTGTCATTAAAGTGCTCGGAGGCTCGGGTCGCCGCTATGCGAACATCGGCGATGTCGTTGTGGCGACGGTCAAAGATGCGACACCAGGTGGCGTTGTTAAAAAAGGTCAAGTCGTGAAAGCCGTTGTTGTTCGTACGAAACGCGGGGTGCGCCGTCCGGACGGTTCATACATCCGTTTTGACGAAAACGCCTGCGTCATCATCCGCGATGACAAAAGCCCGCGCGGTACGCGGATTTTCGGACCGGTTGCCCGTGAACTGCGCGATAAAGACTTCATGAAAATCATTTCTTTAGCTCCGGAAGTTATTTAATGGAACGGAACAGCGTTTCAAGGAGGTGCGAATGCGATGCATGTAAAAAAAGGCGATAAAGTGCAAGTAATCTCCGGCAAAGACAAAGGCAAGCAAGGCGTCATTCTGGCGGCGTTTCCGAAGAAAAACCGCGTCATCGTCGAAGGCGTCAATATTGTGAAAAAGCATGCGAAACCGTCGCAAGCCAACCCGCAAGGCGGCATCATTGAGAAGGAAGCGCCGATTCACGTTTCGAAAGTCATGCCGCTCGACCCGAAAACGGGTGAGCCGACGCGCATCGGCTACAAAATTGTCGATGGCAAAAAAGTGCGCTATGCGAAAAAATCCGGTGAGATTCTGGATAAATAACCGTGACGCAGGAAGGGAGGTACTTTTATGAACCGCCTGAAAGAGAAGTATTTAAATGAAGTCGTACCTGCTCTCATGAGCAAGTTCAACTATAAATCGATCATGCAAGTGCCAAAAATCGAAAAAATCGTCATCAACATGGGTGTCGGCGATGCGGTGCAAAACCCGAAAGCATTAGACAGCGCCGTTGAAGAGCTGACGCTGATCGCCGGCCAGCGTCCGGTGGTAACGCGTGCGAAAAAATCGATCGCCGGCTTCCGTCTTCGCCAAGGGATGCCGATCGGTGCGAAAGTCACACTGCGCGGCGAACGGATGTATGAGTTTCTCGATAAGTTGATTTCGGTCTCGCTTCCGCGCGTGCGCGACTTCCGCGGCGTATCGAAAAAGTCGTTTGACGGCCGCGGCAACTATACGCTCGGCATTAAAGAACAGCTCATTTTCCCAGAGATCGATTACGATAAAGTGAACAAAGTGCGCGGCATGGACATCGTGATCGTCACAACGGCCAACACGGATGAAGAAGCTCGTGAACTGCTGGCGTTGCTCGGCATGCCATTCCAAAAATAATGATCCCATAACGCAAGGGAGGCGAAATCGTGGCTAAAAAATCGATGATCGCGAAACAAAAACGGACGCCGAAGTTTAAAGTGAGAGCGTACACCCGCTGCGAGCGCTGCGGCCGTCCGCACTCGGTCTATCGCAAATTCAAATTGTGCCGTATTTGTTTCCGTGAGCTCGCATACAAAGGCCAACTTCCAGGCATCAAAAAAGCCAGCTGGTAATCAACCCATTGATTGGGAAGGAGGTAAAACATAATGGTGATGACAGATCCAATTGCTGATATGCTGACTCGCATCCGCAATGCGAATATGGTGCGTCACGAAAAACTCGAGGTCCCGGCTTCGAAAATCAAACGGGAAATCGCGGAAATTTTAAAGCGCGAAGGGTTTATTCGTGATTATGAATATATCGAAGACAACAAACAAGGCATTCTCCGCATCTTCTTGAAATACGGTCCGAACAACGAACGTGTCATTACCGGGCTGAAACGCATCAGCAAACCGGGGCTGCGCGTTTACGTCAAAGCCCATGAAGTGCCGCGCGTTTTGAACGGCTTAGGAATCGCCATTCTTTCGACATCGCAAGGCATCTTAACAGACAAAGAAGCACGGCAAAAAGGCACGGGCGGCGAAGTAATCGCCTACGTTTGGTAATTTATCTGCTCAAGAATGGAGGTGTTTTTGACATGTCACGTGTCGGCAAAAAACCAATTGAAATTCCTGCCGGTGTCACCGTTACGGTCAACGGCAACACGGTTACGGTCAAAGGGCCGAAAGGAGAACTGACCCGCACGTTCCATCCAGATATGACGATCACCGTTGAGGGCAATGTGATCACTGTTACGCGTCCAAGCGATGAAAAACATCATCGTGCGCTCCATGGCACGACGCGCAGCTTACTCGCCAACATGGTCGAAGGCGTTTCGAAAGGTTATGAAAAAGCGCTCGAACTCGTTGGTGTCGGGTACCGGGCGTCGAAACAAGGGAAAAAGCTCGTATTGAGCGTCGGTTATTCTCATCCGGTCGAAATTGAGCCGGAAGAAGGACTTGAAATTGAAGTGCCGTCCCAAACGAAAATCATCGTCAAAGGGGCAGACAAACAGCGCGTCGGTGAATTGGCTGCCAACATTCGCGCGGTTCGTCCGCCAGAGCCGTATAAAGGCAAAGGCATTCGCTACGAAGGCGAACTGGTGCGCTTGAAAGAAGGCAAAACAGGTAAATAACGCGGCATAGCGAAGCGAAAGGAGTGACATTCGATGATCACGAAAGTGGACCGAAACGCGGTTCGGAAAAAAAGACACGCGCGCATCCGCAAAAAAATCTTCGGCACGGCTGAACGTCCGCGGTTGAGCGTGTTCCGTTCAAATAAACATATTTATGCACAAATTATTGATGATACAAAATCGTCGACGATCGTCAGCGCCTCGACGCTAGATAAAGAGTTTGGTTTAGATTCGACGAACAACATTGAGGCAGCGAAAAAGGTCGGCGAACTTGTCGCCAAACGGGCGTTGGAAAAAGGCATTAAAAAAGTTGTATTCGACCGTGGCGGGTATTTGTATCATGGACGGGTGAAAGCATTGGCAGACGCCGCCCGCGAAGCCGGCTTGGAATTCTAATTACAAAGGAGGGACAACGATGCGTCGTATCGATCCAAACAAACTTGAATTGGAAGAACGTGTAGTCGCGGTCAACCGTGTAGCAAAAGTCGTGAAAGGCGGACGCCGCCTGCGCTTTTCAGCTCTCGTCGTCGTCGGTGATAAAAACGGCCATGTCGGCTTTGGCACCGGAAAAGCGCAAGAGGTTCCGGAAGCGATCCGCAAAGCCATTGAAGATGCGAAGAAAAACTTGATTGAGGTGCCGATCGTCGGCACAACGATTCCACATGAAGTCATCGGCCATTTCGGTGCCGGGGAAATCATTTTGAAACCTGCTTCCGAAGGTACCGGGGTCATCGCTGGGGGGCCGGCGCGTGCTGTATTAGAGCTGGCGGGCATCAGCGACATTTTGTCGAAATCGATCGGATCAAACACGCCGATCAACATGGTGCGTGCAACGTTTGATGGGCTGAAACAATTAAAACGCGCCGAAGACGTTGCGAGATTGCGCGGTAAAACAGTCGAGGAACTGTTAGGATAAGGAGGGAACGATCATGGCAAAAAAACTGGCGATTACCCTCACGCGCAGCGTGATTGGCCGTCCGGAAGACCAACGCGTTACCGTCAGAACGCTCGGCTTGCGAAAAATGCATCAAACGGTCATCCATAACGACAATCCTGCCATCCGCGGGATGATCAACAAAGTGGCCCACCTTGTCAACGTGAAAGAAATCGAGGAATAATCATAAGGAGGTGCTTCGCCATGAAACTTCATGAACTGAAACCAGCACCGGGATCCCGGAAGAAAGCGGTCCGCGTCGGGCGCGGGATCGGATCGGGCAACGGCAAAACGTCCGGACGTGGTCAAAAAGGTCAAAATGCCCGCTCAGGTGGAGGAGTTCGTCTTGGGTTCGAAGGCGGTCAAACTCCGCTATTCCGCCGCTTGCCGAAACGCGGATTTACGAACATCAACCGCAAAGAGTATGCTGTTGTGAATTTGGAAAAACTGAATCGTTTTGAAGACGGAACGGAAGTGACACCGGAATTGCTTCTTGAGACGGGTGTCATCAGCAAACTGAAATCGGGTGTGAAAATTTTAGGCAAAGGCCAAATCGAGAGAAAACTCACGGTCAAAGCGCATAAGTTCTCGGCATCGGCAAAAGAGGCCATTGAGGCGGCTGGCGGTAAAACTGAGGTGATTTAATGTTTCGGACAATCTCCAACTTTATGCGCGTCAGCGATATTCGCAACAAAATCATTTTCACTCTTCTTATGCTCATCGTGTTCCGCATCGGGACGTTCATCCCTGTTCCGGGCGTGAACGCGGATGTATTAAAACTGCAAGATGAATTGAATGCATTCGGCGTCCTGAACATTTTCGGCGGCGGGGCGCTGCAAAACTTCTCGATTTTTGCCATGGGGGTTATGCCCTATATCACGGCATCGATTATCGTCCAGCTATTGCAAATGGACGTTGTTCCAAAATTTACGGAGTGGTCGAAACAAGGCGAGGTTGGCCGGCGTAAATTAGCTCAGTTTACCCGCTATTTCACAGTCGTGCTCGGGTTTATTCAGGCCATCGGCATGTCGTACGGCTTTAACAACTTGGCTGGCGGGATGCTCATTCGAAATCCGGGCATCGGCACGTATTTGCTGATCGCGGTTGTCTTGACCGCTGGCACAGCCTTTTTAATGTGGCTCGGCGAACAGATCACCGCGAAAGGCGTGGGCAATGGTATTTCGATCATTATTTTCGCCGGGATTGTCTCAGGCATTCCGACGGTTTTGAACCAAATTTACGCCCAACAGTTTGAAAATGTCGGGGAAGATGTGTTTTTGCGCATCGTCCGGCTTCTGCTTGTGGCGCTGGCGGTCGTTGCCGTCATTGTCGGCGTCATTTACATCCAGCAGGCGTTCCGGAAAATTCCGATTCAATACGCGAAGCGGTTGGAAGGCCGAAGCCCGGTCGGTGGCCACTCGACCCATTTGCCGCTCAAAGTGAATCCAGCGGGAGTCATTCCGGTCATTTTCGCTGTATCGTTTTTAATTGCACCACCGACAATTGCATCATTTTTTGGCACGAATGATGTAACATTGTGGATTCGCCGAACGTTTGATTATACGCACCCAGTTGGGATGATCATTTACGTTGTGCTCATTATCGCATTTACGTACTTTTATGCGTTTGTTCAAGTCAATCCGGAGCAGATGGCGGACAACTTGAAAAAACAAGGCGGCTATATCCCGGGGATTCGTCCAGGGAAAAACACACAAGAGTACGTAACGAGAATTTTATACCGGCTGACGTTGGTCGGAGCGATCTTTTTGGCAGTCATCGCCGTGTTGCCGGTGTTCTTTGTGAACTTTGCGAACTTGCCGCCTTCTGCACGAATCGGCGGAACGAGCTTGCTCATCGTCGTCGGCGTGGCGCTGGAGACGATGAAACAGCTTGAGAGCCAGCTGGTGAAACGCCATTACCGCGGATTCATCAAGTAAAGAAGGCAAGAGCGGGATCGTCCCTTGCCGATAGGGGGAGTTAGGATGAATTTAGTGCTGATGGGGCTGCCGGGCGCCGGCAAAGGCACGCAAGCCGAGAAAATTGTCGAGGCTTATGGAATTCCTCATATTTCAACGGGAGACATGTTCCGAGCGGCGATCAAAGAGGGGACGCCGTTAGGGTTGCAGGCAAAGCAGTATATGGACCGCGGCGATCTTGTGCCGGATGAGGTGACGATCGGCATCGTCCGCGAACGACTGAGCAAAGAGGATTGCCAAAATGGTTTTTTGCTCGATGGATTCCCGCGCACGGTCGCCCAAGCAGAAGCGCTTGAAACGATGCTGGCGGAAATCCAGCGCAAGCTTGACTATGTCATCCATATCGATGTCCGCCAAGAGGTCCTAATGGAGCGTCTGACCGGCAGACGCATTTGCCGCAACTGCGGAGCAACGTACCATCTGGTCTTTCATCCACCGGCAAAACCGGGCGTATGCGACAAATGTGGTGGCGATCTGTACCAGCGCCCTGATGATAATGAAGCAACGGTGGCCAATCGGCTTGAGGTGAATAAGAAACAAATGAAGCCGCTCCTCGACTTTTACGAGCAAAAAGGCTATTTGCGTCACATTAACGGCGAACAGGAAATGGAAAAGGTGTTTGCTGATATTCGTGAATTGCTCGGGGGACTTGCCCGATGATTCGTTGCAAAACCGCGCAGGAAATTGCTTTGATGCGCGAGGCGGGAAAAATCGTTTCCCTTACATTAAAAGAAGTGCAAAAGCACATTCGTCCCGGGATCACGACAAAGGAACTGGACGCCATCGCGGAGGAAGTGATTCGTTCCCATGGCGCCATTCCGTCGTTTAAAGGGTATCATGGGTTTCCCGGAAGCATTTGCGCTTCGGTGAATGAAGAGCTGGTGCACGGGATTCCCGGCGGCCGTGTATTGCAGGAAGGCGATATTATTACGATCGATGTTGGCGCGCAGTATGAAGGCTATCATGCCGACTCGGCTTGGACGTATCCAGTTGGGGACATCGACGCCGAGACGAAACGGTTGCTTGATGTGACAAAGCAATCGCTGTATGTCGGGCTTGCCGAGGCAAAGCCGGGTGCTCGTTTAACAAACATCTCCCATGCGATTCAAACGTATGTCGAAGCGCATCACTTTTCCGTTGTTCGCGAGTATGTCGGGCATGGAATTGGTCAACACTTACATGAAGACCCACAAATCCCACATTATGGACCACCGAACAAAGGTCCGATTTTGCGGCCAGGGATGGCGCTGTGCATCGAACCGATGGTCAATGCCGGCAGCCGTTACGTGAAAACGTTGGCCGATGATTGGACTGTCGTCACGGCTGATGGAAAACGGTGCGCCCATTTTGAACATACGATTGTCATTACAGAAGATGGCTATGAAATTTTGACGCCTTGTGGAAATGAGCCCCCTACTTTATAAGTAGGAAAGGGGCGAACGTCTTCTCGAGCATCATGGACATCACGTTCGGTTTTGCGTAACACAATGTTACTCATTCGAAGGAGGGAGAGCCGCTCGATGGCGAAAGATGATGTAATTGAAGTGGAAGGCACCGTCGTCGAAACATTGCCAAATGCGATGTTTCGTGTAGAATTAGAAAATGGGCACACGGTGTTGGCTCATGTATCGGGCAAAATCCGCATGCATTTTATTCGCATTTTGCCTGGCGATCGGGTGACGGTGGAGCTGTCGCCGTATGATTTGACGCGTGGGCGGATCACGTATCGATATAAATAAAGGAATGCACTCCGTTCAATAGGGAGGTAAACAATATGAAAGTAAGACCATCTGTCAAACCGATTTGCGAAAAATGCAAAGTTATTCGCAGACGCGGCAAAGTCATGATCATTTGCGAAAATCCGAAACATAAACAACGCCAAGGGTAATTTCCAAGGAGGTGTATCATATGGCACGCATTGCAGGTGTCGATATTCCGCGTGATAAACGGGTAGTCATTTCGTTAACATACATTTATGGGATCGGCAAACCGACAGCACAAAAAATCTTAAAAGAAGCTGGCGTATCGGAAGACACGCGCGTTCGCGACTTAACGGAAGAGGAGCTTAGCCGCATTCGTGAAATCGTCGGCCGCTTGAAAGTGGAAGGCGATTTGCGCCGTGAAGTATCGTTGAACATTAAACGCTTGATGGAGATCGGTTGCTATCGTGGTCTTCGCCATCGCCGTGGGTTGCCGGTTCGCGGCCAAAACACGAAAAACAATGCCCGCACGCGCAAAGGTCCGCGCCGTACGGTAGCAAACAAGAAAAAATAATCACGCAAGGGAGGTCATTTGACGAATGGCACGTAGAACAAACACTCGCAAACGCCGGGTAAGAAAAAATATTGATACAGGCATCGCCCATATTCGTTCCACGTTCAACAACACGATCGTGACAATTACGGACGTTCATGGCAACGCCATTGCTTGGGCGAGCGCTGGTTCGCTGGGGTTCAAAGGTTCGCGCAAATCAACGCCGTTTGCGGCGCAAATGGCGGCTGAAGCAGCAGCGAAAGCGTCGATGGAACATGGCATGAAAACGGTCGAAGTGAACGTCAAAGGTCCAGGGGCTGGCCGCGAGGCAGCGATCCGTGCCCTGCAAGCCGCTGGATTGGAAATTACAGCGATCAAAGACGTCACTCCAATCCCGCACAATGGATGCCGTCCGCCAAAACGTCGCCGCGTGTAACGCCCCTGTATAGAATTTGCGCCGTTGTCAATAATGGGATATGATAAAGACCATGGCAGGCAAGCGTAAAGAGAGATTCATGGGGGAATGTTGGTAGGCGTGTACTGTTTGATCGGGGTCTCGACGTTTTGAAGGAGGGTATAATAATCGATGATTGAAATTGAAAAGCCGAAAATTGAAACGGTCGAACTGAGCGAAGATGCCAAATACGGCAAATTCGTCGTCGAGCCGCTTGAGCGTGGATATGGTACAACTTTAGGGAACTCCTTGCGTCGTATCCTATTGTCTTCACTCCCTGGTGCAGCTGTAACATCGGTGCAAATCGACGGCGTCTTGCATGAGTTTTCAACGATTGACGGCGTTGTTGAAGATGTGACAGCTATCATTTTGAATATCAAAAAATTAGCGCTGAAGATTTATTCAGACGAAGAGAAAACGTTAGAGATTGATGTGCAGGGTGAAGGAGTTGTCACGGCTGCTGATATCACTCACGACAGTGATGTAGAAATTTTAAACCCGGACCTTCATATCGCGACGCTGGCGGAAGGCGGCCGCCTGCGTATGCGCATGACCGCCAAGCGGGGGCGCGGATATGTTCCTGCTGAGGCAAATAAGCGCGAAGACCAGCCCATCGGCGTCATTCCGATCGATTCCATTTATACGCCGGTTTCCCGAGTTTCTTATCAAGTCGAGAATACAAGGGTCGGCCAAGTGACGGACTATGACAAACTGACCATTGATGTGTGGACGGATGGAAGCATCGGGCCGAAAGAGGCCATTTCTCTTGGAGCAAAAATTTTAACGGAGCACCTGAACATTTTTGTCGGCTTGACGGATGAGGCGCAAAATGCGGAGATCATGGTCGAGAAAGAGGACGACCAAAAAGAAAAAGTGCTTGAAATGACGATTGAGGAACTCGATCTTTCGGTTCGTTCCTACAATTGCTTGAAGCGGGCCGGCATCAACACCGTTCAAGAGCTGACGCAAAAAACGGAAGAAGATATGATGAAGGTGCGCAACCTCGGCCGCAAGTCACTTGAGGAAGTGAAAGCGAAACTGGCCGAGCTCGGCCTCAGTCTGCGCAAAGATGACTAAGAGCCGGCCTCCGCCGGCAAGCCGGAAACGGGCTTTCACCATATCGCTTTGATGATGACCACCATGAGGAACACATCACTTTAAAAGGGAGGGACATTTGATGTCGTACAGAAAATTAGGACGCACGACTTCGCAACGAAAAGCACTGCTTCGTGACTTGGCAACAGACTTAATCATCAACGAACGCATTGAAACGACGGAAGCGCGGGCGAAAGAATTGCGCTCGATCATGGAAAAAATGATTACGCTCGGCAAACGCGGCGATCTGCATGCCCGCCGCCAAGCAGCGGCATTTATCCGCAAGGAGGTCGCCAACAGCGAAACCGGTCAAGATGCGTTGCAAAAGCTGTTCAGCGACATTGCGCCGCGCTACCAAGATCGCCAAGGCGGCTATACGCGCATTATGAAACTTGGTCCTCGCCGCGGCGACGGGGCGCCGATGGTCATTATTGAACTCGTGTAACGGTTTCATTTCAACAAGGGCGAGACAGTTTCGTTTGAACTGGGTCTATGCCCTTTTTTTGTTTACCATCATTTAGCAGGCTGCGTTTGCAACGCGGCGAAGCAAGGGGAAACGATCATGATCGAACCAATCTTGTCAATCGAGGGAGTGTCCTTTCGCTATCCAAATCAATTCGACTATGCGGTGCAAAATGTCAGCTTCAGGGCGGAGCGCGGGGAATGGTTAGCGATCGTCGGCCATAACGGATCTGGCAAGTCGACGATCGCGCGAATGCTCATTGGCTTGCTTTGGCCGGAGCGGGGCGTCATTCGTCTGTTTGGACGTCCGTTGGATGATTCGACCGTATGGGAGGTGCGGCGCCGCGTCGGGATGGTGTTTCAAAATCCGGACAACCAGTTTGTCGGCGCGACCGTTGAAGACGACATCGCTTTTGCCCTTGAAAACAACGGCATTCCGCGTGCAGAAATGATCGAGCGCATCCGCGACGCCGTCCGCGAAGTCCATATGGAATCGTTTCTCCGTCATGAGCCGCACCGGTTGTCCGGTGGACAAAAGCAGCGCGTCGCCATCGCTGGCATTTTGGCGCTCCGCCCTGATATCATCATTTTGGACGAGGCGACATCGATGCTTGACCCGCGGGGAAGGGAAGAAGTGCTAGAGACCGTGCGCCGGTTAAACCGCCGGCAGCGCATTACGGTGTTGTCGATCACCCATGATTTAGAGGAAGCAGCGAAGGCGGATCGCATCATCGTCATGAACAAAGGTCAGGTTATGGCAGAAGGGACGCCGGAGCAAATCTTTCAGCTCGGAGGCAAGCTTGAACGCATCGGTCTTGATTTGCCATTTGCCGTGAAAATGAGCAGCCGTCTGCGGGAACAAGGTATTCCGCTTCGAACGGGGTATTTCACGACAGAGGAGTTGGTCGAGGAGCTATGGACATTGTATTCGAAAAAGTAGAGCATGTGTACAATGCCCGTTCGCCGCTTGCCCGCCGAGCGCTTTATGATGTCAATGTCATGATCCGAAGCGGGGCGTACGTCGCTGTGGTTGGGCATACGGGCTCGGGAAAATCGACCCTCCTTCAGCATTTAAACGGGTTGTTGCAGCCGACAAGCGGCGCGGTGAAAATCGGCGAAGAGACGATCACGAGCAATAAGCGGCCAAAGCAGCTGAAACCGCTGCGCAAAAAGGTCGGGGTCGTCTTCCAGTTCCCGGAACATCAGTTGTTTGAGGAAACGGTGGAGAAAGATATTTGTTTTGGCCCACTCAATTTTGGCGTGCCAGAAGACGAGGCGAAACGGAAGGCGCGGGAGCTCATTCGGCTTGTTGGGTTGAGCGAGGACGTACTGGCGAAATCGCCGTTTGACTTGAGCGGGGGGCAAATGAGGCGGGTTGCCATCGCCGGTGTGCTGGCGCTTGAGCCGGAAGTGCTTGTGCTCGATGAGCCGACCGCTGGCCTTGATCCGCGTGGGCGCAAAGAGATGATGGAGATGTTTTATCGCCTTCATCGGGAAAAGCAGTTGACGACGGTCCTCGTCACCCACAGCATGGAGGACGCCGCCCGGTACGCCGATGAAATCATCGTCATGCATGAAGGAACGGTGTGGCGGCATGGAACGCCGGAAGAGATCTTTCACGATGCTGACAAACTGGCTGCCATCGGTTTGAGTGTGCCGGAAACGGTCAAATTGAAACAACAGCTCGAAAAGCGGTTCGGTGTTGTCATTCCATCGCCGTGCCTAACGTTGGAACAGACGGTGGAAGCCATTCAGCAATTGTTCGCTAAGGTGAGTGCCCATGAGTAGCCATTTGATTATCGGGCAATATGTACCCGGTCATTCCGTCATTCATCGCTTAGACCCGCGCGCCAAACTATTGGTCGTGTTTACCTACGTCCTGATCGTCTTTTTGGCAAACAATGCGGCAACGTATGCGCTGCTGTCGCTGTTTGCGTTTGCCTTTGCGGCGCTGTCTCGCATCCCATTTTCGTTCATTGTCCGCGGCTTGAAACCGATTTTATGGGTCGTTTTGTTTACATTGCTGTTGCATCTATTCATGACGAAGGAAGGAGACGTCATCTACCAAATCGGTTCGCTCTCTATATATGAAGGCGGCATCAAGCAAGGGATCTTTATTTCCCTAAGGTTTTTGCTCCTTGTATTGATGACGACGATGCTGACGTTGACGACGACGCCGATTGAAGTGACCGACGGCGTCGAGAGTTTGCTCGGGCCGCTCAAAAAGATGCGCGTCCCCGTCCATGAGCTCGCCTTGATGATGGCCATTTCGCTTCGATTCATTCCAACATTGATGGAAGAGACAGAAAAAATTATGAAAGCACAGGCGGCCCGTGGTGTTGATTTTTCTGGCGGCCGTTTTTCCGAACGGATGAAAGCCATCGTCTCACTGCTTGTGCCTCTGTTTATCAGCTCGTTCAAACGAGCCGATGAGCTGGCGACAGCCATGGAGGCGCGCGGCTACCGCGGCGGGGAAGGGCGGACCAAATTCCGCCAGCTCGCTTGGAAGCCAGTGGACACCGCGTTTTTAGCGGCCGTGGCGCTGCTAGCCGTATTGCTTTGTCTATTACGCTCATAGCGGAGGAAGGCCATGACACAACGGATCAAATGCATCATCGCCTATGACGGCACCCATTTTTTCGGCTACCAAATCCAGCCGGGAAAGCGGACGGTGCAAGGCGAGTTCGAGGAAGTGCTTCGGCGGATGCATAAAGGGACCGAAGTGCGTGTGACGGCTTCCGGAAGGACGGATGCCGGCGTTCATGCTTATGGGCAAGTGATCCACTTTGATACGCCGCTTTCCCTTTCCTCGGAGCAGTGGAAAAAGGCGTTGAATGCTCAGCTGCCGGATGATATCGTCGTTCGCTTTGTACAGGAGGCTGATGCAGACTTTCATGCTCGTTTTTCGGCGAAAGCGAAAGAATACCGCTATAAAGTATGGACGGCTGCCGAGCGCGACGTGTTTCGCCGCCATTATTGCGCATGGCATCCATATTCGCTTCATATCAGCGCGATGAACGAGGCGCTCCGTTTGCTTCATGGAACGCATGATTTTACAAGCTTTTGTTCCGCAAAAACGTCGATCGAAGACCGGGTGCGCACCATGTATCGGGCTGAATTGAAGGCCGACGGCCCGATGCTCGAGTTTCGGTTTGTCGGCAGCGGCTTCTTATACAACATGGTACGCATTATTGTGGGCACGGTGTTGGAGATCGGCCAAGGGAAGCGTTCTCCTGCCGACATTTCAACACTGCTTGCGGCGAGAGATCGGCGCCTCGCTGGTCCAACCGCGCCGCCCGAAGGACTGTATTTATGGCGCGTATACTATGAGGCTGAATGTTTGGACCACTCATTGGCAAATGGCTGATGGCTTCCCCGGCTTTTTAAGACAACGAGTCCTTGTGTAACATCTTCTTGACATTGGCGCGCCAGCAAGCTATTATATCATATGGCATGTATTTTCCACGATTAGCCCCGGACCATAATCGTGTTGAAATAAACGACCATTTGTTTGTTCATTTTTTATTTTAGGAGGGAATGACATTGCGTACGACTTATATGGCGAAACCGAATGAAGTAGAGCGTAAATGGTACGTTGTCGACGCAGCTGGCAAGACGTTAGGTCGCTTGGCCAGCGAAGTAGCGGCGCTGTTGCGCGGCAAACATAAACCGACGTTCACCCCGCACGTTGACTGCGGAGATCATGTCATTGTCATCAATGCGGACAAAGTCGAACTCACTGGGAAAAAGTTGACGAAAAAGCTATACTATCGCCACAGCTTATATCCGGGTGGATTAAAAGTAAGAACAGCGCTGGAAATGCGTACGAACTATCCGGAACAAATGATCGAACGTGCGGTGCGTGGCATGCTTCCAAAAGGCAGCCTTGGCCGGCAAATGTTCAAAAAGTTGCACGTTTACCGTGGAAGCGAACATCCGCATCAAGCACAAAAACCGGAAGTATATGAACTTCGCGGATAATCATAAGGGAGGGTATGATTTTGGCACAAGTACAATATTACGGCACAGGTCGTCGCAAAAGCTCGGTCGCCCGCGTCCGCCTTGTCCCGGGCGATGGTCGCATCATTGTGAATAAGCGTGACATTCGCGAGTACATTCCGTCGGAAGCGCTCATCGAAATGGTCAAACAGCCGCTCGTATTGACGGAAACGCTTGGCAGCTACGACGTTTTGGTGAACGTCCAAGGCGGCGGATTTGCCGGCCAAGCTGGTGCGATTCGCCATGGCATCGCTCGCGCGTTGCTTGAAGTGGATCCGGAATTCCGCACGGTGCTGAAACGGGCCGGTTTACTGACGCGCGATGCCCGCGTTAAAGAACGCAAAAAATACGGGCTCAAAGGCGCCCGCCGCGCTCCGCAGTTCTCGAAACGTTAATCGCATGATGTCCAACCCAGCCAATGTGGCTGGGTTTTTTGCTTATTTCTGCCTTTCGTCCGCACGTATGAATGCGCCTGATCGTTAAACACTACATCGTAAAGGAGCGTGAAAGACGATGGCAGTCATCACTTCATTGGCGGAAAAAAGGCAGGAAAAGCAGCTTCGCTATGAACGAACTATGTTGCGCGAACTGTCACTTGAGAAATTACGGACCAAAGCGCTTGAGCACTTTGTTCCGTTTTATACGGCGTATCGAATGTTCCCATCCGTTGTTGAGGAAGGCTGCATTGATCTGGCCATTGAAGCGTATTTGCTCGGTGCTCGCTACAGCCGATTCGGCTATTATGGAGAGACAGCGGACAGCGTACGCTGCCGATGTGCTCAAGAAGAAAAATATTTAATCGATACGCTGTTTGATTTTCTTTGCTTTTGGGGCAATATCGACGACGATTTCCTTAGCCAATCGCTATATGATGTGTGTGAACAATATATCGGCAACTGGTGGATGGAAGGATTTGAGCGGGGCAAAAAACGGCGTCGTCTAAAACTTCGCTAAATGAGTTCTATTCCCGCGCCTTGTCCCATATAAGATAGAGAAGGGAAACGTGCGGGAGGAGAAACAATGAGGGAAAAATGGAAGTGGCTGGTCGCTTTTGCTGGCGTCGCCCTTATGATCACTTTGCTATTTCCGTTTTTATTTTCCAATATGACATCAACAAAATCATGGAATCTCCCGTTATCGGGGAGGATCATCGTATTGGATCCTGGTCATGGTGGGCCGGACGGCGGCGCCGTCGGGGGTAAGGCGTTGGAAAAGGACATCGCACTCAACGTGGCGAAAAAGCTGCGCGATTATCTGCAACAGCAAGGGGCGCTCGTCCTGATGACGCGCGAGACGGATCGGGATTTGGCCAGCCCGTCAACACGCGGCTACAGCCGACGGAAAACGGAGGATTTGCTCGAACGAACGGCTTTCGTCAATCGATCGAATGCTGATCTTTTCATCAGCATCCATCTCAACGCCATCCCGTCGCCGCGTTGGCGAGGGGCGCAGACGTTTTATTACGGGTCTTTCATCGAAAACGAGCGGCTGGCAAGATTGATTCAAGCGGAATTGCGGCGCAATTTGGAGAATACGCATCGGCTGGCAAAAATGATTGATACGGTCTATTTGCTCAAGCATGCAAAAATCCCCGGCGCGCTTGTCGAGGTTGGGTTTTTGTCGAATCCCGATGAGCGAGAACTGCTTGTGTCTGATGGCTACCAAACGAAGCTGGCCGCCTCGATTTATAAAGGAGTGCTTCGCTACTTTTCCAACGAACATACGCCTCGCGAGTAGCGGGGATTTTTTTATGATTTGGAATAGAGGAGACAATCGACCGGTCTCGTTTCGCCAAAAGAAACGGAAAATTATCCCTTTTCAACCACGGGGGCGTGTGGGAGCAAGTCCAACATGGCGGCTGTTTGCCGATTTATGGTATGATAACATGTAGAAACGACCATTGATTTGCAAAAGGGTTGGTGAATACGATGTTGACAGAAACCGAAGTGCGCGCCATTCTTGAAAAGATGAAAGATCCCTTTCTAAACAAAACGTTTAAAGAGACGAATGCCATCCAAGAAATCAAAATTAAGGAAGAGAAAAACCATGTCAGCGTGAAAATCGCGCTTGCCAAAACCGGAACGCCCGAGCAGCTTCGCGTGCAAACGGCGATCGTCCAGCAGCTGAAAGATGCGGGCTTTGCGACGGTCGGTCTGCGGTTCGCCGAACTGCCGCGCGATGTGGTCGAGAAATATAGCGAAAACAAGCAAAAAACGACGTATATCGCCATCGCCAGCGGCAAAGGTGGAGTCGGCAAGTCAACCGTTTCCGTCAATTTGGCGGTCGCGCTCGCCCGGCTCGGCAAAAAAGTCGGGCTCATTGACGCGGACATTTACGGGTTCAGCGTTCCAGACATGATGGGCATTACGGAGCGTCCGACCGTGAGGGGCGACAAAATCATCCCGGTCGAACGGTTTGGCGTCAAAGTCATTTCGATGGCCTTTTTCGTCGAGGACAACGCCCCGGTCATTTGGCGCGGCCCGATGCTTGGGAAAATGTTGAACAACTTTTTCAAAGAGGTCGAATGGGGAGACTTGGATTACTTGCTGCTTGACTTGCCCCCTGGCACGGGCGATGTCGCCTTGGACGTCCATACGCTCTTGCCGTCGTGCAAAGAAATTATCGTCACGACTCCGCATCCGACCGCTGCGTTTGTCGCTGCCCGCGCTGGAGCCATGGCGTTGCGCACCGAACACGAAATTATCGGCGTGATCGAAAATATGTCGTACTACGAAAGCCGGAAAACAGGAGAGCGGGAGTATGTCTTCGGCAAGGGTGGGGGAGAAAAGTTGGCCAAAGAACTGCAAACCGAGCTGTTAGGGCAGTTGCCGCTTCAGCAGCCGGATTGGAACGACGACGACTTCGCTCCGTCCGTTTACGCAGAAGATCATCCTATCGGTAAAATTTATATGGATATCGCCCGCAAAATCGTTGCGAAATATTAATCAGTTTCGCAAAAAGCGTCCGATGGCGAGAAACCGCCGATTAGAGCGGTGGCGGTTTTCAGCGCACGGACGCTTTTTCGTTTGATTAACCTCCTCCGCCTTGCTGATTGCCGGTGCTTTCTTCTCCCTCTCCCCCTTCCCCTCCGCCTTCTTCACCTTGTTTTTCTCCACCTTGCTGAACCGTTTCAGCTGCTTTCATCAACATATCTTGAATTTTCGCCTGATACAGCGGGCTGTTCAACGTGTCGGTGATCACCTTTTGCAAATGTTGGCGGAACTCTTTGCTTTTTAAGACATCGACCATGGCTTTTTCCATTTCTGGATCTTTTAAAATATCGATCATCAGCGCCTGGTAATCGGGATCTTTCATGAGCGCCTTCATCATTTTTTCATGTTCTGCCTGCAGCCCTTTGGCAAAACTTTCAGCGAATTTCGGGTCTTTTAGCGCGTTTTCCCAAAATTTTTTTCCTTGATCAGATGTCAGCATTTGCTGCAATGTTTCTTTTACAGCTTTTTGATCTATGACCAGCTGTTGCTTCATCTGGTCTTCCGACATAATATCTTGAATCGCCTTTTTTCCCTCGTCGGTTTTTAAAATGTCAACAACCATCTTTTTTGTTTCGTCATAATCCGGGGGAGGAGGGCTGATTTCTTGAGGGGCACAGGAACCAAGAACGAGAAAACTGAGCAAGAGGAGCGGTAAATATTTGTTCATGAAAGTGAGCTCCTTTCTGCAAAAATCCCTCACCCTTAATATGAATGTTGGTGAAAAAAATATGCATGGAGGGAGATCGGAGCTAGCTTTTTCACAAGAGCGTTGGTAAAATGGTAAGCGGGTTATGCTGAAATGATGGAGGATGAAGCAGTGAACAGCCGCAAATGGGTGCGTTTATTTTTGTCGACGCTGCTGATCGGCGGTATCGCCACGGCGGCTGTCGGCATTGTTTTCAACTGGGAGGAGTTCGGGCGCTTGTTGCTGCGCCTGGAAATGGTGGAGTTTATGGCTGTTTTTTTATGGCATATCGGCGTTGGCTTTATTTTCAGCGTGATCAGTCAGGCGGGTTTTTTTGCTTATTTAACCGTCCATCGGTTCGGGCTTGGCATCTTCCGTTCGCTATGGAACGCCGTGCAGGTTGTTTTGATTATGTTTGTGCTGTTCGATTTAGTGTATTTCCGCTACATGGCTTTTGCGGACAGGGGGGATTCAATCATTCCGTATCTATTGACCGCATTGTTTATTTTGGCGGTTGGCCTCGTTGTTGCCTACGTCAAGAGCGCACAGACGAACAAGGGGGCGTTCGTTCCAGCTTTGTTCTTTATGGTCGTCGTTACGGTTATTGAATGGTTTCCCGTATTGCGCATCAACGACCGCGATTGGCTGTATTTGATGTTGATTCCTTTATTAGTATGTAATGCATATCAGCTTCTTATACTGCATAAATTGACGGGCGGCGCGAAACAATAAAGAAAGCAAGGCGCCGCCTGTTTTCTTATGGCAGCCGCGAAACAAGACGGCGTGTCGCCGAAGGCCATTGTTTCGATTGGCGGCTGTCTGCCGCCGCAATTCAACCGCATCAGCTCAGGTCACCGTCAGAACGTGTCACTCGATCCCACGGCTTTCGGCTTCGCCATTCGCCAACAACTCGGAGAGGTTGACGTTTTTGTAGCCGTTTTCTTTCATGGAAGCGATAATTTTCGGCAGCGCTTTGACCGTCTGTTTTGCCGAATCGGATGCGTGAAGGAGCACGATATCGCCTGGTTCCAGGCTCCTCGTAACGTTCTCAACAATTTGGTCGGTCCCAGGGTTGAGCCAGTCTTTCGAGTCAATGCTCCAATGGACGACGGTGTAGCCGAGGGACTGAGCAACCTTCAGCACATTTTTGTTGAAGTTCCCCCCAGGGGGACGCAACAGCTCGACCTGTTTAATTCCCAACATGTCAAACACTTTTTTCGCCATCATTAAATCTTGGCGGATTTTGGCGTTCTCAAGTTCCGTATAGTTGACAAAGTTATATCCCATACTGCCAATTTCATGCCCCTCCTCTTTGATCCGCTTCACCACGGCTGGATGGCGTTCGGCCCATGAGGCGGATAAAAAAAACGTTGCGTTTCGAATCCCGTGTTGCTTCAAGACATCTAAAATTTTGTCTGCATTTTCATCTCCCCAGCTGATATCGAACGTCAACGCCACCTCGTCGCGGGCGTTGTCCACTTTATATACCGCCTTCGGCCCAGAAGGAAGAGAAAAAACTGGACGGTTCGTTTCATAAGCGTATAAGACGACAGCAGTGAAAAAGGCGGAGCAGATAATAATGAAAGCTTTTTTCAACGTTCGTCCATTCAGGGCGTAAAACATGACATCGATCCCCCTTTTTTGACATGATAAAATCGTTGTCCCCATACATTCTTATGCGGACCACTGCGGCGGTTATGAACCATGTTGGTAAAAAAGGATGAAAGGGCAATTGGGGTTCATTGAATCAATAACCTGTAAATACCATTAAAAAAGATATTGCATTTTTCGATTAAAGGTGCTATATTAATGAACGTCGCTGATCGAGCGCAATGTTCGATAGCGATAAACAATAAACAACATCTTGACAAGAAAAAGTGGATGTGTTAGCATAAAAGAGCTGTTTGTAGATCAACAATAGCAGAAGAGCCGACGTTAAGTCATCATAGCGTGCTTCTTCAGCGTGAATAGCGAGGAAGCGAACTTTATTGCAGTTGCATGCGTTCCTTGAAAACTGAACGAAACGAAGCGCAACGAAAAGCGGAGGTCCGCGGGTCGCCGCGACGGGCAAATGTTCTTCACCCACAGGGGTACTTGCACCCCGAGGGGGGTATTTGACCCCGAGCGGCGGCGGACCGAAGCGGAATTAGCCAATCAACTTTCTTTGGAGAGTTTGATCCTGGCTCAGGACGAACGCTGGCGGCGTGCCTAATACATGCAAGTCGAGCGGACCGGATCGGAGCTTGCTCTGGTTTGGTCAGCGGCGGACGGGTGAGTAACACGTGGGCAACCTGCCCGCAAGACCGGGATAACTCCGGGAAACCGGGGCTAATACCGGATAACACCGAAGACCGCATGGTCT